>JBDNFJ010000111.1:0-5610 GCA_041689895.1 Gracilimonas sp.
CGAGATTAGCTGCAAGTCGACTTGAATGCAATCTCATATAAACGGCTGCGGGACTATCCAGTTCCAGCGCCTGCTGTAAAGATTGGGCATAGGGGCCTATCTGACCCAGAAATTCAGCTACATTTTGTGCACCTTGTACAGGCCGCTCATTCAGTTTTTCAAATGCTCCACCATTATCAGAACGGTAAATGTTAAATCCTTGCCCTATTGAAAGGCGCAGCGTATTATATACGTACACTCCTTCGTCTTGTACATTCAGACGTATAATAGGCCCTCCAGATTGAGACCATGCAGGATGGACAGTAAGGAACATCAGAACGAGCATAATCACTACTGCCCGCCACCCTTCCTCGACAATGTATGTTCCTTGTGTCATAATTTTGTTGATGCCAATAGTCATAACTAATTCCTACCGCGTTTTATCCTATTTCCTTTCATTTTAACTCTTTCTTCCTTCTTCTGATCTTGTTGCATTTCCAGAATTAGCTTAGCCCTCTGTATTTTAACCTTTCTCATCAGCTCGCCAGATATTTCAATAGATTTCTCATTGGCACGCTCAAGGCCAACGCCATTTCGGACTATGATACGCACCACAACCGGTACAAGGTATTCTAATCTTTGATAAGGAATACTGATGGCCATATTAGGTTCGAATGCTTGAATGGATTCGGTCTTCAGGACTACTCCTTTTTGAGGGTCTATTCGGGATTCAAAATCTACATAAGACACTGCCTTTCCTTTAAAGCCATCCTGAGATTCTTGGCTTTCCTCTTTGCCTTTTTGAGCTTTTTCTCTTTTTTCTCTTTGAACGGCGGCATAAGCTTCAAATAGTTCCGGATCCATCCGGCTTATAATTTGATAGTGTATAGGGCCTAAACCCGACTCAGCATCACTCATCTCACTAATTTGCAGAGTAATATTGTCGGTTCCGGCATCGTAATCCACATTAAATACCGTAGGCTCAGGGGGGGTATTATCGAGCAGAACCCCAGTATTTGTTACCGCGCGAGAAGCCATGTTCTGGCCGTTAATGGCTCGAACACTTACTTGATAGTATCCAGCCTCCAAAAATGAACCCCAAGGAATAAATTTCACCGGAGGGTTGGACTTGTTCTTTGCATTGGCCGCCAGCTCAAAGTCTATCTTTGTAGATTCGGGCCATGCTCGTATGGTATCAGTTCCGGCAGAGTCTAAAAGGGCATATTGATATCCTTTAATACCCGTTTGCGCATCACTTGCCAGTTTGGTTACGTACATATAGAAACCATCAGCCGCGGCTCGCACCTTCACATTAGGAGTGGTCGAAACCGTCGCATCTTCTTTGTTAATAGGGCCTATTACGGTCATATTACCTTTCATCCCTACATTATTACGCGCCTGAAAGTACCAATATTCCGGCTCTTCATAGGAAGGCGTGGTGTTCCATTCGGTTATTTCATCGGCTTCATAGAATGCGCAATCAGCATCACCGAATACATCGTGAGAGGACAGGTTCCCCACATTTTTCTTACTCCAGAAAAATCCTTCCACATCCGTTTCGGGATCTTCAGAGCTCCAGCTAAGTTTTACTCCTTCTCCCTGATTAGCCCCAGATACATTAAAACGCGATCCCGTACATTCACTTGATATATAGTTTGATGTCGCAGAATACTTTTCTGTCACAAATTGTCCCGTCATTTGCTCTGCTACCATGGAACCCCCGCCAGAGTAAGTAACCATCTCCCCGGTTTGAGCATCCCATCCCGGTTTCTCGCTTACCGCCCGTTGTATTACAGGCTGTGTAGGTGCTTCCTGGCGCTGCGTATTAGCATAGGTGACAGAAACCTCGGGCTTGGTTGGAGGGGTAGGATCATACCTGAATGGTCTGGATACTTTCTCAATACTGCTCTCCATATTATCCCCATTCACTGTTTTGACTGACAAATAATAATCAGTGTCTGCAGACAAGGATAGCCCTCTGATTGTTGTTTCTAATTTAGTGTAGGGAAAAATAAACAAGACCCCGATTCCACGCGTACCCTGAGCATCCGTCCAATCACGAATATCTTTTCCACCCCGTGTTGTTCCTATTTTATATTTAAACAAACGAATATCGCTTTCATAATCAGCACTACCGAAAGCAAAACTTAGCTTGGTAGAATCTGTAGTCCAATATTTGTTGTCATATCTTTCATACTCATGTTTTACGATAGGTGTAGTAGGCGGGGTAGTATCATCGCCATTTACAATAGTGCTCCCTCCTGTAATATTTCCGCCTGGTGCTACTGGGATGGTGAAATTCACAAGACGAGAAACTGTTGTGCCACCGGTACCTCGGGCGCGTACAACACCAGTTAAGTCTCTGCTTACCTGAGTACGGTTTTGTTTCGGAAATTCCATCTCCAAATGGCGTTGTGCATCAACACCTGCCGCTAGGTTTTTCCAAGCTCCAGCGGAATAATATTCATTAATAAGATATGTAGTCGAAACCGTGCCATCCAGAAGGGCATAACTCATTTCTGGGACCCCTTGAGCGTGGCTTGCCTGATACGAAAGATAAGCTGTTCCATAAAAGTCTCTATATTCAGAGTTGCCCATATCATTCAAAGGCCGGGATGCTTTGCCAGCCTTTGGCTGCCCGCTTATATAATCGATAGTAGGTGGAGCTAACGCTTCTACAATATCCTCCATTTTATCAGAAAATGGTGCTTCTTCGGTTATTAGACCATTGCTGGATGCTTCCTGCCGCCAGCCATTATACTGCTCTATCATGCCATAAACCGTAGTTAACATATTTGTCTTGATAGCATATAAATGGTTTACCGATTTAGTAAAGGCCCTATGTTTAGTTTGTATTGCTTCAATATTCACTGATACCACCCCTGAAAGGCTATCTGCAATTCTTTCTGAACTCTGCTCAAGCTCTTGCAACCCTAATTTTGGCATTTTAAACCAGAACTGATAAGCATTCTGTTTAAACTTCGCTTTAATTGAATCAGAGCTAAAATTAGCACCAGTACTGATGTTCATGATAATCTGATAAATAGGTACTTCTGGTGTTTCCAAACCACCCAGGCTAAGGATTAGATCTTCCCTTTCTTTGGCCACTTTAGCCGCATTTATAACTTTACTTCTATTATTGGATTTCCAATAAATATTGTCCAGCTGATAATTATTAATTTGGCCATAATTTATAATGTCTTGTTCGTAGTCATCTAATAAATTAGCTCTCGTTAACGCCCAATCCCCCAAATCCCAAAACGAACCTATTAGTTCAGAATTATAAGCGCGCACTTCTTTAACTGCCCTCGTATAAGAATAAGCTACATCATTGACTGAAATACCATCATCGATTACCATGTTATCTTCGGAGCCCCATTCTATGGATGCCTGGCCTTCTACAACAAGATCAATCAATTCGATGTTGGCCGCCGCTGCTTTAATGGCGGCTCGGTATCGTTGATCAGCTCTTTGGATATCCTCTTCAACTCCTTGCAGCTTACTTTTGTTAGAATCTGCTACGGCATTATCTACATGAAATGATGGCTCGGCTATCAAGGCCCCACCGGGACTTGCAACTGCCTGTTGCACACTAGGCACGGGATTTTGCAGAGTAAACGTCCCACCTTCTTCTAATGCTGCACGCATTTCACCACTAATGGCCTCTAACTTTGGAATAGCATCTTCTATACGTGATTCTACTTGTGGAGCTCTTTCTTCTAATTCATGTAGTGCCGCCCCTTGTGTGGCAAACACTTGAGTAATATCATCAAGATTGGATACTGAAGTCACTTCTTCATCTTTGATTTCCGGTCGTCCCCGGGCCGGTCGTCCCTCACCACTAACCAGATTATCATACAAATTACTTCCATTCATTACATTACTCTTAATCCACTGAATAACATTAGGAACGTTGTCATAACCGTTCAGCCTATTTTCTGCTCTCAAAATCGCGCTTAAAGCGCCGTAAGCGCCGTATTTACCGGATACCAGCTTAAACCCTGCTTTCTGTAATTCTTCATCACTAAAGCCTTTCATGGCAGCCGCAACCAACGCATCATTTAGCTCGTCTTTTGCATCATTAAGATTATTTTTTGTTTCTTCCGCTTTTTCTTTGGTTTCTTTAGCTTTGGCTTTGGCATCCGCAATTAATTGCTCCATTTCTTCGCTGCCGCCCCTACCATAATCAAATACGGGCGACTTGGTTTGAAACTTCACCCAACCGCGTACACTCCCATCAATTACACCAAGTACCGACACATAGGCTTCCCCAGCAAAGTAAATCATGCTATATGAGCTCCGTTTAAAATACCCTCCTTCTACTGATGCGCCGAAATCTGCCAAGCCATGGCAAATGCTGAAGCTGATTGAAAACTTGCCATATATCCCTAATGGATCCTTATAGTCCGGCAAATACCACACAATTAGCTCAAAACTGGCATCAGCAGAAATAATAGCGATATCAAATCCAGAGCCGGCCTGAAGTTCCAAATACAAGCCATCGGATGACACCAAGAGTGTTCCGTCTACATCAAGTATGTTAATAACCGATATTGAAAAATTACCGTCTATCCCCCAAAGCACAGAGCTATTTGGTTTGGTACGGTCTTTCTTGGCAAAGAAATCGACCCTGGAGCTTCCAGATAAGACGGGATCGTATTCAATATCCATCATGACTCCCCCTTCTACACCCGCTACATCAGGAGTATAAAGTATGGTTAGGTACATACCTGCTGTAAAGCTATTCTTTTGACCAAGTACGTAGCCATTGGCATCTATTTTGGTAAACTGGTCGGTTACCTGAATAAGTGCATTTGCCGTTATAGCAGCAACCCCACTGGTACCACCCAGTGTTATTTCCCCATATACCAATACTGCAAATTTTAAATTATGAACATCTGGTGGGTCCCCGTTAAGCTTAAAGCTACCACCAGACATGGCTTTAATAACATCCTTTGTTGCATCTAAGATACCCATGGTAGGTCGGTAGTAAAAACCACCGCCGAAGGAGCTGACCTCAATAATGCCAAGGAAATTTATTGGAGCAGATGCCGCAACAAAGATTCCAAAACGCAGATTGTCATTAATCGTAGATATATTTCCTGCAGCCACTATTCCTACCGAACTGAAAGTTCCTGCTCCGGCTACCGTTAGCGAGAAGTTACCGTCTTTTGTTAAAAACTCCATCCCCGCCATAATGCTGGCCTGATCGCTCAGCTCCAGAGAAGCATTTTTGATTTTGAAATACCGTTCTGCATCACTTCCTTCCCCTTTCTGATAATAGATAACTTCGTCTACCCCTCCAGAAATGCCCTCAGACAGTGATAAGCGCAGAGCCTGGCCACCTGGGCCACCTGGGCTCGGCGCAAAGTGCATATACTTGGTTATGCCGGTTACTGGCTCGGTAGATACTGTGGCACCATCTGCGCTTCCACTGCCGGTATTAAAGTCCATTGAAAATGGGTTCCCGCCGTTGTCGTCTTCGGCCGTCTTGTATTCAAAACTGCCCAGCTCCAGTGAGACAACATCCATCAGCGAGAATGAGCCACTACCGTCAATATGGCCAATGTCATCTACCCCATGCGTAGAGAATTTAAAGCCAGAGAAATCCGCTTTTCCACTTATTCCGGC
>JBDNFJ010000112.1:0-7030 GCA_041689895.1 Gracilimonas sp.
GGTGAGCCATCAGTCTTTTATTGTGCCGAGTTATGAATGGTGGAATGGGCCATTTTATGGCGTTGGGATGAAAGTGTACGATGCCTTGGCCGGAAAATTAGGGATTAAGAAATCTGAAACATTATCAAAAGAAGAAACACTGGAAAAGATCCCAACGTTGGAACCGGAAGGACTTCGTGGCGGGGTAATGTATTATGACGGACAGTTTGATGATTCTCGGCTTTCCATCAACTTGGCACAGACGATGGCCGATGAAGGGGGCTTTCCATTGAATTATATGAAAGTAACAGGCTTGAAAAAGAATGGACAAGGATTTATTGAAGGCGTGAAGGTTCAGGATATGCTGAATGGAGATAAATTCGAAGTAAATGCTCGTGTCGTGATTAATGCAACCGGCATTTTTGTAGATGATATCTTAGAAATGGATGAAAAGAATCATACCAAAATCATACAATGTGCACAAGGTATTCACATTGTGCTGGATAAAGAATTCATGCCGGGAGATTCAGCCATTATGGTTCCTCACACTGATGATGGACGGGTGTTATTTGCCGTGCCGTGGCATAATAAAGTAATTATTGGCACTACCGATACGCCGATAAAAAAGCCAACGCTGGAGCCGATTGCTCTTGAAGAAGAAATTGAATTTGTGTTACGGCATGCGGCTAAATATTTAACCAAAAACCCCAGTCGGAAAGATGTGAAAAGTGTGTTTGCAGGGCTTCGTCCGTTGGTTCGCCCCGCTGATGCAAAGAAGACTTCAGAGATATCCCGAAGTCATCATTTACAGGTTTCAGAATCGGGTTTAGTTACTATAGCAGGCGGAAAATGGACGACCTATCGTAAAATGGCAGAGGATACCATAGACCGCGCTTTGTTGGTAGCCGGATTAGAGATAAATGATTGTGCAACCAAAGATTTGAGAATCCATGGGTGGCTTAAAAATGTGGATCACGCTGATCATTTATTTGTGTATGGTTCCGACAAAATAGCTCTACAAAAACTTATGAAACAAGAGGAATCATATAGCGAGAAACTGCACTCACGGCTGCCGTATGTAAAAGGGGAAGTAGTTTGGGCAGTGCGCAATGAAATGGCACAGACGATAGAAGATTTCCTTGCTCGGCGCACGCGAGCTCTATTATTAGATGCGGAAGCCAGCATCGAGATGAGCAACAAAGTGGCCCGGATTATGGCAAAAGAAATGGGTAAGAATGAACGGTGGGCGCAGCAACAAGTGAAAGAATACAAACAAGTAGCAGAAAACTACAGGGTGAAATAATCGGTAAAACATTCTTTATATTATAGATTTAAAAATTATAACAGTAAATGAATATTGAAGATGCAATTCGTGCCCGGCGCACGCTTAAATTAAGAACTGATCCCAAGAATCCGTTATCCATAACAAAAAGCGAAACTTTTAAAAAAACCGTTGAAGAACTTATTGCGCTTGCCGGAAACGCTCCCTTTCATTATGAAAGTCCGCAAGAAGTAAGAGAAAAGGATTTGTTTGGAGCAGAACCTTGGCGTTTCCATGCTTTAGATACCTCAACCTGTAGAAGACTGTTGAAAGAGTTCAACGGTGATAGGCCAGTGAAAAGCAGCGACGGCATTAAACAAATGCTGGCTACTGCTGATGCATTAATTTTGGTAACCTGGCTTCCGGAGCATGCAAAAAAGGCGAAAAGAAAATTCCATCCCAGTGTGAAAAACATGGAACATATTGCCGCGACCGGAGCAGCCATTCAAAATCTTTTATTGGCCGCAACCTCTGCTGGGATTACCAACTATTGGTCGTCGGGTGGAAGCCTTAGAAAGCCCAAAGTAAAAAGCTTTTTGGGCATTCCGGAAGATGAAATATTGTTGGGTGCCGTTTTCTTATTCCCCTCAGAATATCCCGATTCCGTTCACATCAAAAAGGGTAAAAATAGAAAGGGGCGAGGCTCACTCAATACTTGGATGAATTGGCTTGAACTGGATTAAAACCCGACTTTTATATTGAATGAGGGCTGTACACCGATATCATATACATCTACCGGAGCGCCAACAAATTTTTGTGGCGTGGAATTTTGGTCGATGGCAATGTTCAGGTCCCGATACCATGGGTTTTCGCGACCAAATACATTGAAAACGGAAGCGGAAAGGGTGAGATTATAGTGCTCCCTTTGCATAAAGTATTTAGCCGAAACATCCATTCGCCGGTACGCGCCCAAGCGGTTTGTATTATCCGACTCATATCCAGAGATCTTATTAGGAGTTCCTGTGGCATAATTCCAGGCTACAAAAAAGGAAAACGTATCCGTGGGCTTGAGGGCAATTATGGAGCTTGAATGGACACGGCGATCCCAATCGGCATAAAATGGCTTACCACTGTTGATAGCTGGATTTGTGAGAGTGACCTCACTGAAAGAAAGTACTTGGGTAAATTCAATAATAGAAAATGTAGTTTTACCTAAAAACTCGATGCCTTTACTGCTTCCCTTATTGTCTGCAAACCAAGGATTTGATTCGAAGGTGCGGCTAAGAGAAAAAGCGTTTATTTCGTGCAGACGAACGTGTTCAAATTTTTTCAGATATGTTTCGGCCTGCAAATAAAAATGTTCTGATGGAGTAAAATAAGCACCCGCTGTAAAATAATTAACAGAAGTAGGTGGTTGATCCTTGTCGGCTAAGATCCACACATTAGAGGTAACCGCATTGGTCAACGAAATTTGATTTACGAACTGATGATTTCGGCTAAACCCTCCCGAAAAGGAAAGCATAGATTTAGGCAGAAACTTAATTTTTAAGCGAGGAGACCATTTAACATACGAGCCTTCAGAATAATAGTGCAATCGGGCGCCTGTGAAAACATCAATCATTCCATTCTCGTCCGAATAATCGAACTGCCCAAACACATCAACCTTGTGTGTTCCTATGGAGCTGAAATAACCGGGTCGGTCAAAAGAACTTTCGTAATACTCACCCAGATAATAATTATAAGCTAACCCACCACTCCAGGCTGCTTGCGTTAAGTTATACTCGAAGGTCTGCTCGGCTTTAAATTCATTCAGCACGCTTTCATTTACAAATGGGAACGTAAAAGCTTGCAGACTCTTATCGAGCGCATTTTCTTTTATATAAGTGAAATCATCTTTGGCAAAAGAGGTTTTATAAATACTGGTTCCTAAAATGGTAGAAGAAAAAACCTGATCGCCCAGCCACTGCTGATAGTTTACAGAGCCGGCGCCATTTTGCCAATCATTGGTAGTAGAAACATCCTTAAACTGAAAGTTATTGTTGCCCGGGGTAGATAAAGAGCTAAACAAACGCTCGCCCTTTTGCTCGGTATCATCACCGCCGAAATACCCGCTCACAATAAGCCGGCTCCCGTTTTCCCTTCCATATAAAACTTACCATGCAAATCGAAAAAGGATGCTTTCGTTTCGCCGGGGCGCTCTAAATAAGGTTGAACATTAATTAGACTGTTATCAATGCCACCGCGTTTGCGATCTACATTCAGCCCCCATTGTACCAACTCAAAATTGTTGAACCAGTTCAAGGTGTTCATATATGATTTTCGGGCAGAAAATAACCAGCTACTTTTTCCGGTCTGGAGAGGCCCTTCTAAAGAAATTCTAAAGGAAGAATTACTGAGGCCGGCAGAGCCTGAAAACGCATCTAACGAACCTGTTTTGGTAATCAACGTAAGTGTGCCACCGGGTGGGGCCTGATATTTTAGCGGAGTAATATCGTAATAAAACCCGCTGCGTCTAAGCACATCGCTGTTAAAACTATCAATGAGGCCAAACAAATGGCTTTTATTGTATATGGTGATATCATCGATTAGTACTTTTAAGGCGTCAGCCGAACTTCCCCGAATATTAACATCGCCACTTAAGGAAGGGGCAAGGGAAACCGATGGAAGCATTTGCAAGGCTGAGGTAGTGTTGCCTTCTCCCATGGGGCTAAAAGTCCCAATATTTATAACATCGGAGGTATATTGATTGATGTTATCGTAGTAATGCGTACCGGTAATTAAAAGCTGATTGGCATCAATAATATCGGGCTGAAGTCGAAAGGTGAGTTCGTCAATATTGGCTCCTTCCTCAAGATTAAGCGTTACTTTATCCTCCACATAACCAAAATACGAGCAGGTGATCTCGATGTTGGATTCGGCGATGCTGCGATCAATAAGAAAGTTGCCGCTTTCGTTGGTGCTTAAGCCCTGCAGTTGTTGCTTTTCTTTCCATGTGATAACGGCATATGGAAGCCGTTCGCCCGTTTTAGCATCCACCGCCTGCCCTTTTATGCGAACATAATTCGTCCGTTTGTTAACGGAATTCATTTTAATGATAATTATCTGCTTTCGACCTTCATTAATTTGCA
Source organism: Gracilimonas sp. (assembly GCA_041689895.1). Taxonomy (GTDB): domain Bacteria; phylum Bacteroidota; class Rhodothermia; order Balneolales; family Balneolaceae; genus Gracilimonas. The sequence goes on from JBDNFJ010000112.1 coordinate 4,369, forward strand.
GATCTAACTGATGCGCTTTTAGTTGCTTGTTGAGTTCGGGAAATAGCTCCTCTCGTGTAGCAGATAAAGACAAGTTGACATCAGATATAAGTGCATTTCTATACAAAAACGAATAATCGGTTTGTGCTTCAACATCCTGGATGATCTGAATCAGAGGGGTATTCGAATAACTAAATTGGGCAAATACATTTGTACATGCCCCTGCAACAATCACCCCGGTTAGCACAACCATTTTAAGAGAGCCGGATTTAATACTTGCCATATATTGTACGCCTAATTAGGATTAAATTTATAGGTGGAAGAATTAACAGGTGTAAATGTACCGTTCAGTGCAATTTCCAAATCGGATAAAGTAGTTTTAACATTCTCTAAAGAAAGTCGGCCGGTTAATCGCTCGTTAGCTACCGAATCGGGGATAGAAATAGAGATGTCAAATTGCTGTTCCACTTCAGCTATTATAAAACGGGTTTCTTTTTGCTGAAATACCATTTGGTTGTTCAACCAGTCGGTAACCTCCTCAAGTGAGAAGGGTTGCAGTTCTGGAATGGAAGTTGCCGAACTAACCACAGCTGCTTCTCCAGGTTGTAGAATAATGGAGCTATCTTGTTCCGCAGCTTCCACTTGTACACTTCCTTCTTCTAAAAATACTTGTAACCGGTCGCCCCAAGAACTGAGGTTAAAGCGTGTACCCAATACGCTCACTTTTCCCGAAGCAGACTGCACAGAAAATGTTCGGTTTTCGTTATGGGTGATATCAAAAAAGCCTTCGCCTTCCAGTTTATAGGCCGCTTGTTTGGCGGTGTGCTCAATTTCATAAAGTTTAGAATGAGGTCGAAGTTCTATCGTACTTCCATCCTGTAATTGAAGAGTAGCGATAGTTGAACCTGCCTCTCCCAACAAAGTAGGCTGGCGCATTTGTTGGAGATAAAGAACAGAAAGGACGGCCACCACAAGAACGGCTGCGGCCACAGCCATTTGCATTGGTTTAGATTGAAAAAGCGCATGAATAGTTGCCCGTGGCTTAGTAGCAGCGGCAATGTGAGCCCAAATCTCTTCCCGATCATGCTGATTAGTTTTTTCACGACCCAATATCTTCACCGTCTTATATTCGGCAAGCTCCGGCACCAGTTTAATAGTAGGATCTAATGATGCAAATCCTGCGTTTACTTGCTCAATATGATCTACAAGCGTTCTTTCTGGGTTGTTATGTGATTTTTGATTTGCCATGGGTTAAAGAATTCATCTAAAGTATAAAATTAACTATTGGTACTTAATACCTTTCCATCTTGAAGGTTGATTAATATACGTTTTGAGGATTGTTCTAATTTATAAAGAGCGGTGCCATGGCTATTAAAAGTAATGGTTCCCGTTATTTGAGGATGTTCAGGCTGCGCTACATTTTGCTCCCAAACTGAATACTGAAATTGTGCCGTACCGGTTAGAATAAAATCTGAAATCATATTCTTTCTACCCATTTTACCTTGTATTACCACGTTTAAGAAGTCATAATTAACACTGTAAAACATAGAATCGGGTATTTCTTGATTAGGTGCCATAGTTAGGATCGCTCCATTTCCTGTATGGTTGCCCTCAACGGGATAGGTAAGAGCGGTGGTGTCAGATAATAACTCTGATATAAAAAACTCGTTATGGCGTTCATAAAACGACTGCTCCGTTTTTCCGTAAATACGCCCGTGTTTAACTCCTGAATACCGAATACTCTCAATTTGATTGAATTGCTCCCTGGGATACATAACTTCATTTCCTTTCAAATCTCTAAATATATATCGGAGGGTGTCGCTTTCTTGGGTTCGGTCATTATTCCCATAACGCATAAAAGTAACGGTATAAAAGCCGGTTTTTTCATTATATCCCATCCGTAAATTATACACGTTCGACATCTCTGCTAAACGATCGGAACGAACTTTAGAGGCGCCTGGCGAATTGGAGTTATATCCATTTTCAGAAATAAGCGCTAAGGCATCACTTACACTGAGCAAAACCCCACCTTCAGAAGAGGAAACGGTAGACCCTAAAATTTGAGCCGCCTGTTGTAGCATCTCTTCCGTAACAACTTCATTGTTGCTGCCTTGTACGCGATCGAGCGTACAGCTGGCTAAAAATACTATACAGATTAAGCTTATTGCTGTTAAATAAATTCGCACGTTATGTCCTTTTTGTATCATTTATATAGTGTACACATAAAACTAAGTGTTACCCCCAAGGTTAAATTCAATTTTTGAAAGATTTTAGTGCCGACCGGATATCTTTTAACGCCAAACCCATATGATTTTCGACGGTTTTGCGTGAAACATCCAGCGTCTCGGCCGCTTCGCGATACGTGAACTCTTCCAAAAAGCAGAGCGTAAAAACCTCGCCTCTCCTTTCGGGCATATCAGCAATGGCCCAATCTATGGCTTCCTCTAATTGTGATTTGCGGGCATCATCTTCGGGAGTGAGTTCGGTATTTTGCTCCGGCACGGCTTCAGCCACATCAAATTTCTTGTTATCACGATGATAATTGGTTCTATGTTAAATACTGTGGGTAATTGAATTTGAGCTTACCGCAGGTAAAGTAAATCATGTTGATAAAATTACGGGTATTTCTATATCCTCGAGCCCTTCGTTTTGCCAGCTGAATCTTGGAGTTTATCCCTTCTAA
>JBDNFJ010000113.1:0-3832 GCA_041689895.1 Gracilimonas sp.
ATATCACAAAGTTCTATGACTTCTTTTATATCAAAGTGCTTTATAAGTTCATCAGGTAAAACATGAGATATTAATGCTGAATTCATTGAGGTTTTTAGCAGGTAAATATAGTCAAATCCCCATAAAATTCACATGACCCGCCAAAACCTGCAATTAATTACACATAAAATGTTAAAAGAATGATTTTGGAAAAATTCTATTTGTGATTCATAATCCGTAATGATTCCTTTAAGAAAGTATTAAATAAACTAAACCTGCTGTTATGCGATATTCTCTATATCTGATAAGCCTAATATTTCTATGCTCCTGCATCTCTGAACGTACTTCAAAACCGGAGCAGGAAACTTCCCCCTCTTTAGGATTTCTGGAAGCCCCTGCCGGCTTTAAAGTGGCGGTGTATGCAGAAAATGTACCCAATGCGCGCCAAATGACCATGGGAGAAGAGGGCATTATTTATGTAGGTTCTCGGCGGGATGGGGGCGTACATGCAGTGGTAGATTTCGACCATGATTATAAGGCCGATACCGTTTATACCATTGCTTCCGATTTGAGAATGCCCAATGGGGTGGCTTATAAAGATGGGAATTTATACGTTGCCGAAGTGAGTAAAATCTGGCGGTTTGATGCTATTGATGAGCATCTGGAACATCCTCCCAAACCCGTGTTAGTGACCGAAGATTATCCCGCCAAAGATCATCATGGATGGAAATACATCGCTTTTGGTCCGGATGGGAAATTATATATTCCGGTAGGTGCTCCTTGTAATGTTTGCAATAATGAAGATGAAAACCCCATTTTCGCTTCTATAACCCGAATTAATCCTGATGGAAGCGGGCGAGAGATTATCGCACACGGAATCCGAAATACCGTTGGATTTACCTGGCATCCCAAAACAGGAAATCTATGGTTCACCGATAATAACCGGGATATGATGGGGGATAATTTACCTCCGGGAGAACTCAATGAACTCACAGAAGTAGGCCAGCATTTTGGTTTCCCATATCTTCACGCCAACGATGTATGGGACCCCGAATTTGGTGAAGCAGGGAAACAAATGGATCAAAAATTTAAGAAACCCGTTCAGGAACTTGGCCCCCATGTAGCTCCGCTGGGAATGCTTTTTTATACTGGGGATATGTTTCCTGAATCGTACAAGAATCAGGCTTTTATTGCCGAACATGGTAGCTGGAACCGGAGCGAGAAAATCGGCTACCGAGTAACAATGGTAACCTTCGATAAAAATGGGAAACCGCTATCCTACAAGCCTTTTGTAAAAGGGTGGCTTCAGGGTGAAGAGGATGTAAGAGGTCGCCCCGTGGCTTTGCTACAATTACCCGACGGCTCATTGTTAATTTCAGATGATTATGGGAATAAAATCTATCGGGTTACTTACGAAGGGGGAGAAATTTAGGATAATCCTGCACTCACATTTGCTTGTTTAAATGGGTATATTTGAGGCTCTATAAATTTTGATTAAAACCCTGTATTAAATGAGAAATGTTGTATTAATTCCGGGAGACGGAATTGGCGTTGAAATCACCAGCTCAGTAAAAACCATTTTAGAAAAAGCCGGTGCACAAATCAACTGGATTGAGAAATCAGCCGGTCTGGTGGCCTATGAAGCATCCGGAAATCCGCTTCCGGAAGATACGGTGGCGGCTATTGAAGAGCATCGTATTGCCTTAAAGGGCCCATTAACAACGCCGGTTGGCTCCGGATTTCGCTCCGTAAACGTAGCATTACGCCAAAAATTTAATTTATACAGCAACATCCGTCCCGCCCGTACATTGCCAAGCATCGACAGTCCTTTTCGCGGGGTGAATATGGTGATTTTCCGTGAAAACACTCAAGGACTTTATATCGGGAAAGAACACTGGATTGAAGAAGAAGATGGGAAGAGACACGCCGAGAGTATTGCGGTTGTAACTGAGGAAGCGAGTAATAAGATTATCCGTGCTGCATTCGACTATGCGGTAAAGACAGAACGAAAAAAAGTGACGTTGGTTCATAAAGCCAACATTCTGAAATTAACTACCGGGCTGTTTCTTGAAATTGGTAAAAAAGTGGCGAAAGAGTACCCGGATATTGAATTTCAGGATATTATAGTGGATAATATGGCGATGCAAATGGTTTTGCAGCCTCAGAAATTTGATGTGGTAGTTACCACAAACCTATTTGGCGATATTTTATCAGACCTTGCCTCCGGGTTGGTAGGTGGCCTCGGCGTAACCGGATCAGCAAATATTGGTGATGATGCCGCTATGTTTGAAGCCGTGCACGGTTCGGCCCCCGATATTGTAGGGGAAAATATAGCGAATCCGATGGCGTTGCTTTTCTCATCTTTGATGATGCTTGAGCACATCGATCAACATCAGGTGGCAGAAAATATTCGAAAGTCTATCTACAAAACGTTGGTTGAGAAAAAAGTATACTGCACGCCCGATATTGGCGGAGAAGGAACCACTTCAACTTTCACACAAGCCATATGTGACAATATTTAAGACCAAACTTTCGGTTAGATAAAAAAAGGCTGCCTTAGTGCAGCTTTTTTTGTGTAACAAGGTCCGTTCACCTCATAGCCACTTTCATCTCCACCCGAAATTCCGGTTTCCAATGAAAACTAAATATTAAGATGCTTACGAAGATGGGTTTTAATCAATCAGAGGTTAGGAAATGTTGATTAGCCAAAGATGCTAAATAGTATCCAGCTGATGATGGACATCACCAAACCAAAAAGTAAAGCCCAGCCAAAGCTTTTAACTTTAAAACCTTCAACAAGGGCATCTACCAACATGATAAGTGCCGCATTAATCACCCAAACAAAAAGGCCGAAGGTGATGATAGTAATGGGGAGGCTAAGGACGAGCAGTATGGGTTTTATAAAAATGTTGACTAACGCCAGCAAAGCTGCTACAAAAATGGCGCTCCAAAAACTTTTGATTTCAACGCCTTTTAATAAAGAAGCTGTTGCGTAAACGGAAATGCTGTTTAATAACCATGCCCAAATCATAAGTATGAGATTTTGTTAAAAGTGGCTTTTCTATACGAACAAGAATGAAAAATGGTTACATTTCTTGAAAATAATCTTATGAACATTGTTTTTAAACCTTTTGGTGAGTTAAGTGCGAAGCAGATAGAAGATTTGTTTCGGCTAAGGCAGCAGGTGTTCATCATTGAGCAAGATTGTTTTTACGAAGATATAGATGGAGGGGATGACAAAGCTCATCATTTGTTGTTTTATGAGGATAAGCAAATAGCAGGATATTTGAGAATATTTTATCCCGAGAGCAAGCTTTTGAATGAATGCAGGATAGGGAGAATTGTGGTGCATTCTTCATATAGGGGAACAGGGCTTGGCTCGGAACTGATTAAGAAAGGAATCGAATTATGTGATCGCCGTCCTATTCGCATCGAAGCTCAAGCTGCCTTAAAAAACTATTACAATCAGCTTGGCTTCCAAGAAGAAGGCGAGGTGTATGCCGTAGATGGTATCGATCATCTACAAATGCTTTTAACTTAGTTCTTTTACTTTTTCTTGCAGCTCAACAACTACCTCGTTAAATCCTGTTTGTAACCTTGAAATTAAACGGGGGCCTTTTTCCAGGCCTTTTTCATTTTTACCGATAGCCTCCAGTTCTTTTGTGATATCACTGAGTTCGGTAAGGCCCACATAGAGCAACATGGGTTTTATTTTGTGAGCCTCGGATGCGAGTTGCGGCCAATTTTTATTGGCCAGGGAAGCTTGAATGGTTTCGAGGTGTTTGGGAGTTTCTTCCAGTAGTAAGGTGATCATTTCAGCCATTATCTCGTTTTCACCATCGGTTATATCTTC
>JBDNFJ010000114.1:0-2889 GCA_041689895.1 Gracilimonas sp.
AAAATTCGGTACCCAGAATGCCGAAAAATACAAGCATGCCGGGCTAAAGTACATCGTCCAGGGTGGGGAGAAGCACGAGACGACCGGCCACTCGTTTAGCGCCGAAAACAATTACGCCTCTGCTTTAGACCGCCAGAGCACTCGCGTGGTTTCCTGCAACACCACCTCTATTGTGCGCACCCTAAGCGCGTTGAAACGAGCAGGTTTGTTAAAAAAAGCGCGTGGCACCCTGTTGCGCCGGGCGACCGACCCCTGGGAAAGTCACAAAAACGGCATCATGAATACGCTGGTGCCCGAGCCTGAAATTCCCAGCCATCAGGGACCTGACGCCCAGAGTGTAGACCCGGAACTGGACGTGGTAACCGCCGCAGTAAAAGTACCCGAAACCCTCTCCCACCTGCACTACTGGCCGGTACAATTGACCAAACAGGCATCTAAAGAGGACGTACTGGAAGCGTTTGCCACTTCTACACGAACCTCTTTCATAAATATGAGCGACGATCTTTCGGCCAACAACGCCGTAAAGGAGCTGATGCTGGACCTGGGACGTCCCCACGGCGATATGTATGAAGTAGCTATCTGGGAAGATATGCTCAAAGTGGAAGGCGACGAACTGTATTATGCCTACTTGGTGGATAATCAAGCAATCGTCATTCCCGAAACCATCGATGCTATCCGTGCGCTCACCGGCATTGAGTCTGATCCCCAAAAATCAATTAAAAAAACGAACCGTTCGCTGGGTATTACCCAACGGTTTATTTAAAAGGATGAAGGTTCATTTTAATACCGCTTGTAAAAAGAGCAAAATCGGTAACAGACTTCCTTGAAAAAATTATAGAAACATACATATCAAATTAAGAGGAATTGTAAAATGGAAAGAGGAATTGAACATTCAGGTGCTTGGGTAATAGCGCTATTTGTTATCGTTATTGCCTCCTGGCTTTTGTACAAATACATGGCCCCAAAGACATGGCGCGAGTGGGCAGGTGCAGGGCTGATACAAGCTTTTATTATTGCTTTATACGCTGAGATGTACGGTTTTCCGCTTACTATTTATCTGATGGCACGGTTTTTGGGATTAGATAGTGGTAGTGGCAATCTAAACGCCAACCTTTGGTCCACCTTAGTGGGCATCGGCGAAACGGGTATGATGATCTCAATGATCGTGGGTTATATCCTTCTTTTTACCGGCTTTGGAATTTTTATTCAAGGTTGGCGCGAACTGTATCGTGCTAAACAGGAAGACAGGCTTGCAACGGATGGATTATACAGTTTGGTTCGGCATCCGCAATATACTGGCCTGTTCATCGGGCTTTTTGGAGAAGGAGTCATTCACTGGCCCACAATATTCTCGGTAGGCCTGTTCCCTATCATTATACTGGCGTATGTGCTTCTTGCCCGGAGGGAAGAAAAGAAAGTAGTTGAAGAGTTTGGACAGGAGTATCTCGAATATAAGCGACAAGTTCCTGCTTTCCTGCCGGTGAAGGGAAAATGGAAGCAATTTATTAAACGATCTAATAACCCACAATGATCAAATGTACGGAGGGTTCCACATAATGAAGTTGCCTACTTCAGGCTCTGTCAGAACGTCATTCAAAACACGAATTTTTAATTAAAAAGCATATCCAACAATGAATAACCAAACAGAGAATAACCCTTTGGAAGAGAAAAAATCAACCGTAATTATTTATTGCAAGGAGTGGTGCGATTACCTGCAAAAGCTGGTACAGCTGCTTCAGAAGAAAGACTATGCCTTTACGTTTATTGATTTGCGGTTTGATACCCAAAAAGCAAAAGAGTTAGTGTCCAAGCTCGGGAATCCCTTAATACTACCCGTTATTTATTTCAACAACAAACATTACGAAAGGCCAGCCCTTTTAGAGGTGACGCAAGTGATCGACCTGAAGCAGTGGCGTCAAAGAATTGATCGAACCAACTACGGCAAAAAACCATCCAGAGCACATTAATTATGGAAACGGAACTATTTAACAATCGTTCGACACAAGCCTCGGAATCAGCTGACAAATCTAAAATAAAACAGCAAATGCCGGAACTCAAAAAGAAACTGGTAGAAATGCAAAATGTGTTTTATGCCCAGGGCAACCATGCCCTACTGGTAATTCTTCAGGGAGTGGACGCTTCCGGTAAAGACGGAACAGTCAAGAAGGTATTTTCGGGTGTCAACCCTGCCGGATGCCATGTTAAATCGTGGAAGGTTCCCACTGAGGAAGAACGCCACCATGATTTTCTCTGGCGCATTCACAAACACGTACCGCCCAAGGGAATGATCCATATTTTTAACCGTTCACACTATGAAGATATCATTGTGCCACGAGTTAAAAACCAGGTGCCGATAGAACAGATTCAAAAGCGTTATGATTATATCAACGCATTCGAGCGGCTGCTGAAAGAAGAGAACAACACGATTGTCCTGAAATTTTATCTCCATATTTCCAAAGAGGAGCAGATCAAGCGGCTCAATGAACGACTTGAAGATCCGCGAAAACGATGGAAATACGATCCCGGCGATTTTGTTGCTCACAGCCATTGGGACAGCTACATGCAAGCCTACCAGGAAATTTTTGAACTATGCTGTGAGGCCGCCGACTGGCACATAGTGCCCGCCGACCAAAAATGGTACCGGAATTTCATTGTTCTTCAAAAGGTGATTGAAAGCCTGGATCAACTCAATCTGGCCTATCCTTCACAAATTGAACACATTTAGCGGGTAAAGAACGACTCAGAGTCGGGGGTCATGTGAATTTTATGGGGATTTGACTATATTTACCTGCTAAAAACCTCAATGAATTCAGCATTAATATCTCATGTTTTACCTGATGAACTTATAAAGCACTTTGATATAAAAGAAGTCATAGAACTTTGTGATAT
>JBDNFJ010000115.1:0-6609 GCA_041689895.1 Gracilimonas sp.
ATCCAAGCCATAGTCATCATCTACGTAAAGGAAACCCCCATTTTGAAGATATTCTCTGATATTTCGTGCTTCGGCCGAGTTCAGTGCTATGTTGCCATGGCCGGTTAGGAAAACGAAAGGGTAGGAATGCAAATCGGCACTTCCCACCGAAACATCCACATAAGAATCTGAGATGCGAATGGGAGTATTTTTTTTAGTGAAAGCGATTAGATTTGATAAGGCAGAAGGATCGTTATACCAATCTCCCCCTCCGCGATATTTTGCTCGGGCAATTTTAAATTCACCCGAATCTTGCGCTACGGCGGGTGCTAAAAACAGCAAGCACGCCATGAGCGTGAAAATAGTTTTGAGTTGTTTAGTCATTTCTCCTTGATGGTGTGCAATTACATGGAAACAAAATTACAACTAAAAGAAGGCTTTGCAAACCTGATATTTGCTCTTTGGGTTTTTTCGGAGATTCAGATTCCCACCACACCGACAAACCAGTCGGGACAGGTTCGTGGGAATGACAGTGTAGGTTTTGGTAGTGTTTAGAGTCTTTCAACCAGCCAGCTATTTCCTCACTCAAAAGTAGTACGCGCTAAATGTTCATATATGATTCGAGGATTTAGAATTGAAAAGTTCAGAACCTTCTGTGATTGAATTTATACCCAGGAAGATGGAACATAGAAGTGTTGCGTTTGGTATTTTTATCCTCATCAACTAACACCAAATTTAAAAAAATGATTAAGCACGTTGTATTGTGGAAATTGAAAAATGTGGCTGAAGGCAAAACTAAAGCCGAGAATGCCGAAGTGATGAAGAAACTACTGGAAGACCTTCCAAATAAAATTAAAGAACTTGAGCGTGTTGAAGTAGGAATAAATATTTTTGAGGGAGAAGAAGAGGCTATTTGTGATGTTGTGTTAACCACTCAATGCAAAACGGAAGAAGATCTAAAAACCTACGCGGCTCATCCCGATCACCAGAAAGTGGTGTCGTTTATCAAGAAGGTGGTTACTGAACGACGAGTGGTAGATTATAAATTGTGAGACTGAATTTTGATTAATGAAAGCTGAGTAAGAATGACCGAACCCGCACCCATTGAAATTCCCATTAATGGAATTCTGGATCTTCATTTATTCAATCCCAAAGAGTTGGGAGAGCTGATTCCCGATTATATTGATGCTTGCTTGGAAAAAGGCATTACCTCGTTGCGTATCATTCATGGAAAAGGGAAGGGAGTTTTGCGGCGGACGGTTCACAGCCTGCTGGATCGGAATCCTAAGGTGAAATCGTATGGATTGGCGAACGACCGAAGTAGCTGGGGCGCTACATTAGTGGAACTGAAATCGCCTTCAGGTAAAAATTCTGCTAACTGATCTTTTGTACCAATCCGTCATTTAATTTATAGTCATTTTTTGATTCGGGACAAGTTGCTTTCCCGCTTTCATCAAAATGAAGTCGATGTCCATATTCGCTAACCCAGCCAATTTGTTTTGCGGGATTGCCCACCATCAGTGCAAAAGCCGGAACCGGTTTGGTGATTACGGCTCCCGCTCCAATCAAGCAGTAAGCGCCCAACTCATTCCCACATATAACAGTGGCATTTGCCCCGATAGAAGCTCCTTTTCGCACATTCGTTTCCACATATTCATCCCGCCGAATTACCGCACTTCTTGGATTTACAATATTGGTAAACACCATGGAGGGACCTAAAAACACATCATCCTCACAAATAACCCCGGTATAAATAGAGACGTTATTTTGCACCTTTACATTTCGGCCCAGTTTTGCATGGGGAGAAATAACCACATTTTGCCCCAAATTACATTGCTCACCCAATTCTGAATGGGGCATCACGTGCGTGAAATGCCAGATTTTAGTTCCTTTTCCAATTTTTGCGCCCTCATCAATAATAGCGGTCTCGTGTGCAAAATAATCCATAGTTGGTTCCATTAATTCGGGAGCATGTTGAGTTTGGATAAAATCTGTTTTGTGAATCCTTCCAATAGTAACGAAAGTATATATACAGATAAAGTGAAAAGCTATGGAGTTTACTACAGCTTTTGGCACATTCTTTTTTTATCCTTTCGGAGCCAATAAATGAATGCAGATGGGAACCATGAGTAACTCTGAAAAGCAAAAATTACAAGCTCTTTTGAATCGGCAGATTGAACGGCTGGGGGATTCGATTTTGAAACTGGGTAAAGCAAGTAAAAAGTTTTCGTACCTGCGGTTAGGCTATTTTGTGGCTGCGGTGGCTATCGTGTACGCAGTGTCTTTCAGTGGGAGTGATGTATTCTTTTTCTCGGCTTTGATAGCTTTTATAGCAGGCTTCATTTATTTAATATCGCGACATTCAAAAATCAATCATCATCGCGATCGACTCTCGTATCTAAAAGAGGTGAAGAATCAGCACGTGGCGCGGATGAGTTTACAATGGGAGCAACTCCCTGACTATAAGTTTGACTACGATATTAAAGATCATCCATTTGCGGGAGATTTGAATATAACCGGGCCGCTTTCGGTGCATCATTTAATGGATACGGCAGTTTATGAAGGAGGCTCCAGTCGCTTAGCTGAATGGTTGCTGAATGAACATCCTCAGAAAAACAGAATTCTTGAACGTCAGAACCTGATTCGAGAACTCATTCCACTTTCGCCATTCCGCGATCGACTTCAGGTCAATGCTTTTATGAGCCACAAAAAAATTTCAGATAAAGATTGGTCCATGGAGCGGCTGCTGAAATGGATGAAAATACCCAGAAAAGTGAATTTTAAAGGAACTTTAGCACTTTTGTCCGTACTTGCTTTGGCTAATATTATATTGCTGATAACGGCCATTGCCGGAATAACGGGGCCATATGTGCTGCTCACTTTTGTTGCCTACTTGGGTGTGTATAATTTCAATAGTCATAAAATCAGCGGCTTGTTTGATGCTGCTTATCAGATAAATAAGCAGTTAGATCGGTTTGGTTCGCTATTGGTATACATCGAACAGTTTGATTTCAGAACCTCTTCACAGCTAAATGAATTCTTAAGCGAGATTCAAAATGCTGATAACGCGCCTTCGGTGTATTTAAAAAAGGCATCGCGGTTGGGAGGAGCGGCTTCGTTGCAAATGAATCAAGTATTATGGCCACTTGTAAATATGGTGCTTCCTTGGGATATATTCTTCTCCATGAAAATGGAAAAACTGAAGACCGAGCTCGAGCCAAAATTATCGCAATGGCTGGAAACTTTCTACGAGCTGGAAGCTTTGAATTCCATCGCTAATTTTGCGGCTTTAAATCCCGGCTATCGTTTTCCGGAATTAGAAACTGAAGCATCCATTCTCTTTAAGGCGGAGCATTTGGGACATCCTCTTATACAAGATGATCAAAAAGTGTGCAATGATTTTAAAGTGGAAACGGAGCAGGATCTGTTTTTAATAACCGGCTCAAATATGGCGGGCAAGAGTACTTTTTTAAGAACGGTGGGTGTGAATCTCTGTCTGGCTTTTGCAGGGGCGCCTGTCAATGCAGATTCTTTACAGACCCAGCTATTTCGGTTATTCACCAGCATTAATGTAAAAGATTCGCTGGAAGGGGGCTTATCGCATTTTTATGCGGAAGTACGTCGGTTACGCCGTTTGTTAGAGGAGCTGGAGGAAGAAAATGAGCTTCCATTATTCTTTTTTGTGGATGAGATTTTTAAAGGAACCAACAATAGAGAGCGATTTCAGGGAAGTACGGCTTTTCTTAAATATGTGGCTGATAAATCTGGCATTGGCATGGTTTCAACGCACGATCTGGAACTTGCTTCCCTGGAAAGTGAGATCCCCCCGCTCAGCAATTGGCACTTTGCTGAAACCATTGCAAATGGCAAAATGAGCTTTGAATATACGCTCAAACCCGGTCCATGCCCCACCACAAACGCCCTAAAAATTATGGAGATGGAAGGCCTTCCTATATAATATCAACTGGATTGGCTATAGGTACTTCAGTATTTAAAAACTCCTCAAATTATAATTTCTTATAAAGCATTTTATAAAATCAGGCTTTATTGCTTTACCAAATCTTCACAATTTGTTTGGAATTCATTTCGCATAAGTAGCTATTTAGAAACGTCTTGATAAGATAGAACTATTTATTATTTTCTTCATTATTTCTTCACTTAAATGTGGTTTCTTAATAGTGAATCCAATAAATGAATGATTCACTCTACTAATTCTAACAACTACATAGGTCGATATGTGCAAAGCAATTATCACTCTAATTTTGTCACTTAGTTTTTCTACCCTTTTTGCCCAAAGCTATGCTGTAAATCCGGAGAAGAGCGAAGTTACCATCACCGGAACTTCAAACGTGCACGATTGGGAGTCAAAAGCCGAACAGTTTACAGGCACTGCTTCCATAAATATCCAAAATGATTCGTTGATTTCAATCTCAGAATTGAAATTCGATGTGGTTGTGGAGGGTATTAAAAGCGGTAAAGGCGGCATGGACAATAAAACGTATGATGCCTTAAAAAAGAAAAACCATCCTAACATCACGTTTGTCTTGTCTGATATATCAAGGATAGAAGCCCATACTTTGGTTGCAAATGGTGAGCTAACCGTTTCGGGTGTAACCAACACTATCCAGATGGAAGTGGAATACAGCCTACTCCCCAACGGTTCCATTGTTTTCAAAGGAACGCAACCCATTAATATGGAAAACTATAAAATAGATCCTCCTACAGCAATGTTTGGCGCTATAAGAGCCGGTGCCAAGGTAGAAGTGACCTTTAATGCCACGTTTTCCAAATAATTAACAAACTCAACTTTTTTCATTAACTAACAAACAACCAAAAACCTACGGTCATGAAAACTCAATTCAAAATTATACCAACGTTACTCTTTGCACTTGTCTTAAGTGCGTTCTCGAACCTTGCTCAGGCTCAGGATCGCAATAACATTCAATATTATACTCCACCTACCAAAGCTGGATTAAACGTGTTCGAGTCTCCTTTTACAACAAATGTAGAATTTGACGGCGTTTATGTTCGCCTTGGTGGTTCTAACACGATACAGTTTCAAGGCTTACGGCAAGAAAATGATCTGAATACGCTTCCCGATCTACAATCTAACTTCAACCTTGCAACCTCTAACTTAGATTTTGATGTTGCGCTTGCTCCCGGTATGAGAATGCACTTACGTACTTATCTTTCTTCACAACACCACACTAATACTTATGTGAAAGGCGGATACATTCAAATCGACTCTTTCGATTTTATTGAAGATGGATTTCTATCTAATATAAGCGATCACTTGCGTGTCAAAATTGGACACATGGAAAACAACTACGGCGACAACCACTTTAGAAGAAGTGACAACGGACAAGCTCTGCTTAACCCATTTGTAGGTAACTACATCATGGATTCTTTCACAACTGAAGTTGGCGGTGAAGTATACTATTACACTGGTAACATCTTCGGAATGGTTGGCCTTACCAATGGTCACTTAAACCAAAGCACTGAAAAAGGTGCGATCGACACAAAACCAACATTACTGTTAAAGCTTGGTTATGACAGCCAGATAAATGAGGATCTTAGAGTTCGACTGACTGGTTCTATGTTAAACGTATCTGAGTCTGCTAGCATTTATCTTTACTCAGGTGACCGTGCCGGTGCCCGTTATTACAACGTAGCTAACAATGGTTTCCGAGGCGGACGTTTTGCTCATTCTTTCACTCCTGGATATGGCCAACCTCCAGCAGCTGGTGAGATGACCTCAATCATGATCAACCCATTCGTGAAGTTCCAAGGTCTGGAGTTCTACGGTGTATTTGAAACCACTTCTGGTCAAATTGAAACTGAATCTGACTCCCGTTCCTTTACACAAATTGGTGCCGAATTACTCTACCGATTTGGAATGGACGAAGACTTCTACCTAGGTGGACGTTACAACACTGTGTCAGGTGAAACTGTAGCTAACGAAGATATTGACATCTCCAGAATCAACTTTGGTGGTGGATGGTTTATGACCGACAACGTAATGGCCAAATTGGAATATGTAAAACAAACATATGACGGTTTTGCAGCCACTAGCGACTATGCTGGTGCAGAATTTAGCGGAATCATGTTAGAAGCCGTAGTAAGCTTCTGATATACCGACCTCATAGGAAAAGGGCGCGCTGTGAAAGGCTTGCCTTTTTTTTGTTGAAGAGTTTTGAATTCATAAAACCGTTTTCCTAATCAAGCAGAGAAACGGTTTTTTTATGGGGAGGATTTTGTAGGTGAGAGGGAGATTGGGTAAAAACTAAATTTTTTGCAATCCAAAAAGCGGATACATAAGTCTCCGGGTATGGTTGACTAATTTATGAGCCCCTACGAAACGACATTTTTATCAAATGGAATGGCATCAAGCTCAATTCTAAAACTCTTTAAATTCCTAATCGGATAACCATCTCAAAGACAATTTCCAACTCATCGCTGACCTGTATCAGCCCAAATAATGGGGCGGGCGGGGTGAGGCCGAAATCCGTCATTTTTAGCACCTTATTGCCCCCAACGATCACGCGTTCTTCGCTGCTTAAAAAAGCATTCAACGGAACCGTATAATTTCGGGCGCTGTCGGCTATTTGGATGGTAACATGCGCACTTTGA
>JBDNFJ010000116.1:0-11471 GCA_041689895.1 Gracilimonas sp.
CAGCTCCTGTTCGACATCAACTCGGATGTGGGTTTTAACATGCGTTATGAGGCAAAACACACCCCGAATTTCTCCAGTTTTCTGGATTTGATCGAATTGGACGTAGTAGATACCAATCCTTCGGATGCCTATATCCGAAATCTGAGATCAGAGTTTGGAACGGATACGCTACAGGATGGAACCATTGTAGATGCTTTTGAGCTACAACGTATTATGGAAGACTTCAACCCACAGTTTTCTTCTATTATTCGATACACCTTCCGAAGCCAAAACACCGATCTTATTAAGCGTAACTATGGGTATTTCAGCGAATACTCGATTTCTGTTGGCGGAAATATCCCTTACCTCATTGATAAAAGTATCATCACGCCAGATACACTGGAAGGCAATCTTCCCTCTCTTTTTGGCTTAAGTAATAATCATTTGAGCTACAGCCGATTCTTTAAGCTTTCGGCCGATTATCGGCGCTATATTCCCATTTCAAACTCGGCCGTGTTCGCTTGGCGCCTTTTTGGGGGGTATGCTCAGCCTTATGGAGGCTCAAACTCTATCCCTCTAAACCGACGTTTTTTTGCAGGTGGAAGTAACGATATTCGCGGTTGGGCTCCTTTTCAACTGGGACCCGGAAGTATTTCTACCGATAACGTGAATATTCCCGGTGGAGAAATTAAGCTGGTGGCTTTCACAGAAGTTCGGCAGGTTCTTATTCGTAATCTATTGGGAGCCAATTGGTATGGCGCCCTTTATGCCGATGCTGGAAATGTTTGGTATGGGCCTAAAAATGATTTCAGGGATCAAAACAATAAAGATCGGTTAGAACAAGGTCGTTTTCATTTTAACAATTTTTATAGACAAATTGCGGTGGGCAGCGGCCCCGGCCTTCGTCTCGATTGGCAATATGTTGTAGTTCGGTTTGATTTTACCTTCCGACTACACGACCTTCAATCTGGTTGGTTTAATAATAAGAAGTTATATTTCAGTTTTGGTATTGGTCACTCCTTTTAACCCATAAATCCGGCCTCATGTTTGATAAGTTAAAGCGACTAAAAGATCAGTCGAATATCGTTTTTAAATCTAAGTTTTTGGCTAACCTGAACCCTGCTGAACGGTATGAGTTTCTGCAACTTTGCCATCGCCGCAGCTACAAAGAAGGCGAATATGTGTTTTACAAAAACGATCCCGGCACCGGCATGTATTTCATAGAAAATGGATGCATTCAGCTTACCATTGGCTCGCCAGACGAGGATACTCCGGATGATATCATATCAGAGCTTGAGCTCCATTCACCGGATAGTTTTGGCGCTTTGTCCATCGGCTACGATTTGAGGCGTAAATCTTCGGCCCATTGCATTAACGATTGCGAACTTTTAGGATTTTTCAAACCCGACTTTGAGGTTCTCAGAGATCGGCACCCACAAATTGCAGTAAAGTTTCTGCAAACGCTGGCTAATATTGCATTACGCCAGTTAGAGACTACCGCTAAAAAGTTAGCCGAAGTTTCAAGCGAACAACTGGCGCTCAACATTCAATTTCAAACCTATTACGAAGACAGTCGCGGAGAGAACGCTTAAGTATGTCGCTCAAAAAAGGCCAAGAAGTAGAATTAGAAATCATTGATGCCGCTTTTAAAGGGAAAGGATTAGCTAAAGTGGATGGCTTAGCCGTTTTTGTGGCTGGGACAACACCCGGTGACAAAGTTAGAGCCCGAATCATAAAAAAGAAAAAGAAATATCGGGAAGCTAAGCTATTAGAGATTTTGGAACCGAGTCCCCACCGTATTGAACCTAAATGCGGCCATGCAAATGTTTGCGGAGGATGCAGTTGGCAACATATTCCCTATGCCAAACAGTTGGAGTTTAAGACCCAACAGGTACGCGATCATATAGAACGAATTGCCGGATTGGATGGTGCCATTGTACAAGCAGGCATTAGCTCGGATGCGGAGTTTTATTATCGAAATAAAATGGAGTACAGCATTAGTGCTCGTCGCTGGCTTACCGAGGAAGAAATACAACAGGATGAATTTGTGGACGATGCTGCTTTTGCGGCCGGCCTTCATGCACCGGGGCGATTTGACAAAATATTGAATTTGCAAGAATGTCATTTGCAGGTGCCTGAATCTTACCAAATCCTCGATTTTGTTCGCGGTTACTGTATTGAGCAGGGCATTACTCCCTATGATACTTTTGCGAATGAAGGTTTTATGCGCCATGTGATGATTCGAAACTCTTATCACACCAACGACTTTATGGTAAACCTGGTCACTTTTCAGGATGATCAGGAAGTAATGAAGAAAATGAGCGATGCTCTTTTGCAGAAGTTTTCATTCATCACCACTATCGTGAATAATGTGAATGACACCAAAAGTCCGACAGCTATTGGCCGATATGAAAAAGTATTACATGGTCCCGGTTTTATCGTGGATAAGATCAGTGAGTTCACGTTCAAAATTCACCCCAATGCATTTTTTCAAACCAATACGGCCCAGGCAGAGAAATTGTATGAGATCGCTCGTACGTATGCTGAGCTGGACGATGGAGATATCGTGTATGATCTTTATTGTGGAGTGGGAACCCTCAGCTTATTTATGAGCAAGCCGGCTAAGCAGGTATTGGGAATTGAGCTGGTGGATGTAGCGGTTGAAAACGCTCGTTTTAATGCCACAGAAAATAAGGTTGAAAATGCCTCCTTCATCAAAGGCGACATGAAAGACGTGTTTACGCAAGAAGTAGTGGATAAATATGGAGCACCAAATGTATTAATCACCGATCCACCCCGGGCCGGTATGCACCCGGCAGTTGTGGAGCGCTTGGTAGAGTTGAAAGTACCGCGCATTGTATATGTAAGCTGCAACAGCTCAACCATGGCGCGTGATCTCAAAGAGCTTAACAAAGTATATGAAATCGAGAAAGTGCAGCCGGTAGATATGTTTCCTCAAACCTATCATATTGAAGCCGTTGCAAAGCTAAAGCTGCGAAATTAATTGCGGGATAATTGATCCCAATTCAAGTGATTAAGCCAGCCCCTCAGTTCGTTTTTAGGAACCACATCAACCCAACCCACAAAATGGGAATCCCTTCAACCCAAAACGAGGCGTAGTACTTATTTTGCTTGATTTTAGCGTTCCACAAAAATAGAATAGCAATCAGCGAGATGATGGCGCCAACTCCAATTTCCTTCCCACTTATTTCGGGCTCCATCAGGTTTGTAAGAAACATGGCTATAAGCAGTGCCACACCCAGCCAGCGGGTTTTAGATACGCCAATGAGCTTAGGTAAAGTTCCCAATTCCTCCGGATCAAATTTAAGATCACGAATCTCGAACGGAAGCGTGAGGGCAATTACAAACAGAAAGCGAGCAAAAAGCTCGATCCAAACATGTGCAGTCGCAATCTGAGTTTTTGCAATGAGTGGAACCGGCCCAAACAATAGCAATGATGTAAATCTTTAGTCCTCTCAGGCTGCGGAGATTTCTGCCTTTTAAAAACGGAAACGCATACAAAATGGTAAGTGCGCCAAATGCGCCACTATATAAAACTATTTCAATAGGAAGCTGAAAAACCAGATAGGTCAACCCTAAGATAGCCATGGCAGTGAAAATGCGGATGGCTTTTATATGAGGCGTTTTTTCTAAATGATGAAGGTTTGCCACTCCGGCATATTTTACAAAATTATAGCCCACCACGGTTCCAAAAAATAGAAATAGTAGCAAGTCCAACTGTACCGGAAAGCCAAATTCAAGAAGCGTGACCCCAGCTAAAGCAGCTACGGCCAGCGAAACGTGCATGCTACTTTGTATGTAGAAATCGAGCAGGGAACGGAGGGCTTTCATGGGGCGTAATTTATTCATCGACCGTTTAACATAAAACACTTCTTTTTGATTCTATACTTTTGTAGAAAGATGGAGTAGGTTTTGTTAGGCATCTGAGTTCCCGGTTTAATCTACTCACCTCTTTTGCCGTCATTCTTGCGCTGGCAGGAATCTAAATATTCATGTAAACCACCCAAACTCCTTCCAACATACCTTTTTACTTGATGATACCTATCGTTTTTTTATATTCGCAGTTCAGGTACAATCACCTAAATACATTGCTATGAAAAATCCGTTCAACAACATAAATACCCCTCCTTCGCTATACTCCATGATTATTTTCGGAGCGCTGCTACTTGCATCCACCGCTTGTAGCATGAACTCCGAACAAGTCACCAAAGAAGACTATCAGCGCGCAGAGAAATTTCTTACTAAATATACCCGTCCGCTGGTTCACAACACTATTTCGGGGGAACAATGGCTGGACGACGGACGGCTGATTTATCGATATTCTACTGCCGATGGAAATGAGTTTATGGTTGCTGATCCCGCTACCGGAAACAAGAGAAAAGCTTTTGATCACGAAAAGGTGGCAGCAAGTTTATCCAAGATTTTGGATGAAGAGGTAAAAGCGCTGGAGCTCCCTTTCCGTAGCTTTAGTTACGCTGATGACGGTTCTGGGATTCAGTTTTCGGTAAAAGGGAATGATTACAGCTGTGATTTAACGGATTACGAGTGTACGACAATAGGAAAAACCGCACGGCGAAACTGGAATGAATTTGTATCTCCCGATGGGAAAAAAGCCGCTTTTATCAAAGACTATAATCTGTACTCGAGAAACCTGGACAACGGCCGTATCACCCAGCTAACGTGGGATGGAAAAGAAGACTTCGGCTACGCTACCAATAATGCCGGATGGACTAAAAGAGACGGCCCTGTGCTGCTGTGGTCGCCCGATTCTAAACGTATTGCCACCTTTCAGCATGACGGACGCGGTGTTGGAATGATGTATCTCACCTCTACCAATGTTGGCCATCCCCGACTGGAAGCCTGGAAATATCCAATGCCCGGCGACAGCATCGTGTTCCGTATTGAGCGCGTAGTAATTAACCTGGAGCCTCGCCCGAAAGTTGTTCGCCTTAAAATGAAACCTGATGCACATCGTTCCACTATTTCCGATCACGTTGCTGACTGGGACGGTACTTTTTTAGATGTTGAATGGAGTGACGACAGTAAAGAACTGGCTTTTGTATCTTCATCCCGCGATCATAAAATCGCTCATCTCCGCATGGCCAATCCCAATACCGGAGCCGTTCGTTCGGTGCTGAAGGAAGAAACAGAAACCTTCTACGAGTCAGGCAACAACATGATAAACTGGCACATGCTGGAGGGAAGCAATGAAGTAATCTGGTTCTCTGCCCGTAGCAACTGGGGACATTTATACCTCTACAATCTTGAAACCGGAAAACTAAAGCACCAAATTACTTCCGGTGAGTGGGGCGTGCTGCAAGTTCGTCACATCGATGAGAAAAACAGTGTGATTTATTTCATGGCCTCCAATAAAAAAGAAGAAGGAAATCCATATTTCCAGTATCTCTATAAAATTAATTTTGATGGCTCAGGGTTGAAATTGTTAAGCCCCGGAGAAGCCAATCATGCTATCCGTATGAACGAAGCCGCTACATATTTTGAGGATTCCTACTCTACCCCAACAACTCCAACGGTAACGGTGATTCGCAACATGGACGGCGAGGAGCTGGTGAAGTTAGCAGAAACGGATATTTCGGAGCTAAAAACAGCAGGCTGGGTTCCGCCTATTCCTTTCACCACCAAAGCGCGTGATGGCGAAACTGATTTATATGGACTGATGTACAAACCATCTAATTTCAGCGCATCCAAATCGTATCCTGTTCTGAACTATATTTATCCGGGGCCACAAACTGGAAGCGTAGGTAGTCGCTCTTTTCGAGCTTCCCGATCTGACAAGCAGGCGCTGGCCGAGCTTGGTTTTATTGTAGTTGAAGTGGACGCTTTGGGCACCCCGGGACGCTCCAAATCATTTCACGAATATTACTACGGAAATATGGGCGATAACGGACTCCCGGATCAAATCGCTACTATTAAACAATTAGCCGAGAGAAATTCTTGGATGGATATTGATCGTGTAGGTATTTTTGGTCACTCCGGCGGAGGCTTTGCTTCTACCCGTGCTATTTTGGCTTATCCCGATTTCTATAAAGTGGCAGTTTCTGGAGCCGGAAATCACGATAACCGAAATTACGAAGATGATTGGGGCGAGAAATGGCAAGGCTTGCTAAAAGTCACCAGCAATGACGGCGCAACCAATTACGATAATCAGGCAAACCAGCTACTGGCCGGCAACCTGAAAGGAAAGCTGTTGCTTGCTCATGGAACCATGGATAACAACGTGCCGCCCTCCAACACCATGCTGATGGTGAACGCGCTCATTGAAGCCAATAAGGATTTCGATTTGCAGCTGCTCCCCAACCGACGACATGGATTTTACAGCGAGCCCTATATGATGCGTCGCCGCTGGGATTATTTTGTTAAAAACCTGAAGCATGTAAACCCACCAGAAGAATATGTTTTCGGGGAACTTTAAGCCACTGACTTGCAGTAAACTAATTTGAAATAAGGAGGCTATTTCAGCTTCCTTATTTTCTATGGGTTGAACCGCGGTTTTTGTTCTCCTACACCCCTCCCACGCGTCATTCCTGCACAGGCAGGAATCTAATTATTTGTGCTACTCACCAGTATTATTTATCCCATACTGCAAGTGATTAGAATCTTGATTTTCCTTTTACATGAATAATAGAAAGATCCTGCTCAGCCCCACACTACCTCAAAGTCAAAACAATCATTCCAATAATTCTATAAAATCCTTCCCATGATTTCCAACTTCTATCTGACGTGCTTATAAAACAAATCAATACGTCCGGCTATGAAAATTAAATTAACCCTACGATTAGACGATTCGCTCATTAAGCGTGCAAAAAAACGAGCGAAGCAAAAGGGTACGTCTGTCTCCCAAATGGTAGCAGATTATTTTGCTCTCATTGAAGCTGAACAAACATCCAGTATTGAAGAGTTACCACCAATTACAGCTTCTTTAGCCGGTATTTTGAAAAACGCAGACATTCAAGAGAAAGATTACAAAGCCTATTTAGAAGATAAACATCTCAAATGAACGGCCTTTTTGATACCAATGTGCTGCTTGATGTTTTCTTGGAGCGAGATCCTTTCTTTGATGCCTCATCCCAAGTAATAGGATTTGCGGAACAGGGAAAGCTGGAAGGATGGATTTGCACTACAACCGTTACCACCATTCACTATTTACTGGCAAAAGCGCTCACAAAAGAAAAAGTGGAAAAACATTTAAACGAAGTGCTGAAAATATTCCATGTTTCTAATGTCTTTCGAGTAGTTCTGGAAGATGCATTAGCAAGCGGCTTTAGGGACTATGAAGATGCCGTTCTCTGCCAGTCAGCTATATATGCTAATTTAGATGCCATACTTACCATGAATGGGAAAGACCTTGAAAAAAACAAACTACCCGTTTATAGCCCTACTGAATTCCTGGTCGCTATTGATATTTTGGGATAATCTCGATTTTCAAACAGCCTCAAAAGGAAAACACTAAGAAGCACCATTCATTTTCTCTTCCCTCTTTTACCTGAGAATTTCAGATAGACAGAAGAACATGCTTGACAAAAGCATATTCTAAGTTCAAAGTTTCGTTAATTCAGTATTATCGAACGTTGCCATTTAAACGCAAGTTGTCCTTCAATAAATAAATCTACTCAACACAAAAATTACTAAACATGAATACAAAGTTATTGATGATGGCGAGTGCCATTTTAATGGGGGTTGTTGGTGTTGCCTTTACATTTCTTCCTGAAGAAATAGCACATTATGCCGGTTTAACTGCTACAAATTTTAGTTCTCTTTTTTTCCAAATCTTAGGTGCGCTTTACTTCGCTTTTGCATTACTAAACTGGATGGCTAAGGCAAATTTAATTGGTGGCATTTATAGCAAACCGGTCGCGATGGGTAATTTTGCTCACTTTTTTATTGCGGGGATTGCCATAACTAAAAGCGCATTTGCCCATCAAACTGTTATCGCCCTATGGATTGGGGCCATCATTTATGTCATATTTGCTATTCTATTCGCGATAGTAGCCTTTGGGAATCCTATTAAAGAATAGCAGTGCTTTTAGAAACTCAGGATTTATAAGACAATCATTCCAACTGGGCCGTTAGCTAAACGTTAAATCTCTATTGCGTTGTTCTTTTCTCTGAATGGTCTTTTAGAAAATCAGCTAATTCCTTTTTATCAACCTTACCACGTGCCAAATCCATCATCACCGCAAATAACGACTTCTTATCTGCTTTCAACCGGTATCCATTCACGTAAAGGAAGGTGTACATTACGACTAATGCCGTTCGTTTATTCCCATCATAAAACGGATGGTTCATACAAATATGAAAGCCATAAGCAGCAGCCATGTAAAATAATCCTTCATGAAGATTTTTACCATCAAATTGAGCCTCAGCTTGGGCTAAAGCAGATTCCAATAATCCAGAATCCCGTACACCTTGGCTTCCTCCATAGGTTTCAATCTGGTCTTTATGAAAAACTGAAATTGCTTCTTCGCCTAAGAATTTGATCATTTAGCCAACTCTTTCAACACTTCTTTATAATCAACATTAGCTTGATGATAAGCCTCTGCCCATTCTTCAAAATCAGGATCAGTAGGCTTCAATTCTACATTCGCTCCTTTTTTCTCAATGGTTAATTTATCTCCTTCTTTGAGATGAAGTTCATCAATCAATTGCTTGGGAAGTGTAACCCCTAAGCTATTTCCTATTTTTCGTATTTTTGTTTCCATGATATACTCTTTAGGTGCTTGATAATTATAACAATGTTATAATTGTCTCGCACATTAGCAATGTGAATTTTCAATAGCCTTTAAAGTTTTAAAGCGTGCTTTACAAAGAAACAGTTCACCATCCCATCACTATTTTTAAATCTTTGCTTTTGAGTTCACTTGTAACCAAATTATAAAGTGATGCACTTATTGCTTAATTGCGGGAGCTGTCATTAAGAATAAGATCTAAAATCTTCCTATAAACTAACATGATTTATTATGGCAAAGTTAAGAGGTTTCCTATTCATCCTTTCCTTCTTCCTTCTGTTTTTAGGTTGTGATTCAAAATCATCCCAATCCAGAGAAGATGTGGTAAAAGCGGACATTAAGCTCACCACGGACCGAACTCTTGGCTCTGCCCAAAAAATTGGTTGGAAATCATTTTATGTTCAGCAGTACAAGAGAAATGGTGAAAATTATACGGGAGAACAGATATTCCATTATCAAGATGATAGTGGCCTTAAAGCACCTTATCTGATTCGTACTTTTGAAAATGGCCTCCTTATAAAAGAGGCCGCTTTCAGGAAAAATGGTAAGGAAATAGGCCCTACAGAATACGAGTATAGGGATGCCAAAGTAGTGAAAGTCACTTCCTACTTTGCAAATGGTCATAAAGAAAGTGAAGTAATTCACCCTTCATTAGCCAATGATAATCTCGGAATCATTAAAGAATGGCATGAAAATGGGCAGCTTAAATTCCAGGTTAGAATCGACGATAATAATGAGTACTCAGGTCAGATGACTCTTAAGGATGAAGAAGGGAATATCGTAAAGCAGGCAGGATATTAGCGTATAAAGATCCTTCAAAATAGGCATGAACCACTTGGTGAACAGCTATTAAAGATTCACAGAGTTCTCAAACAATTAAAAACGATTGATAGTGGACAAAGCATTTTAGGTATGCTGCAGAAGAGTTTCCTAAATATATTTTAATTAAAATGAGATCGGCATGAAAAAATTTATATTTCTAATAATTATAACAACTATCCTCGGTTGTCAAAATACAATCTCGCCACAACAGCCAAAATTAGAAGAGGAATTTATAATTAAACTTGGACAAGAGATTGCTATTCCTGAAGAAAATATCAGCCTTCAATTCAACGCTGTGCTGGAGGAATCCCGCTGTCCCGAAGACGCCACTTGTATTTGGGCTGGAAATGCAAAAATTGCTATCCAGCTGAACAAGCAGGAAAAAGATCTCAATACTTATGTAGAACCAAAACAAGCCGCAATAGCTAATTATGAGATTAAGTTGATTTCACTCAATCCCTACCCAAAATACAATAAGCAAATTCGGAAAAAGGACTATGTGGCTAAACTTTTAGTCACGAAAAACTAATTTTAAAACACCTGAGCTGAGCTATAATACGAGCCCCCTTATCTATACTTATATTTTTTAAGTGCTTAATTTCTCTAATCCATCTATTTAAAATCCACACCAACCTGTATGTTGGCCCTGCACCTAATCGTTATATTTCAGAGATTATAAAAGAGGTTTAGTTTCCCTAAAAATATTCTTAATTCTGATAATATTGTTCTAATTGCTCCTGATGAAAATCACCTCTCACTTAATTAAATCCCTTCATTGTTTTTAAAAAGGCACGATTAACGATATTTCCTTGGTCTTGATACATGTATGTGCTCGTTTCCCTAAGCTCCGTTAATATCCAAATGTTCTACTTATTCTATAAAAAGAATAGTACTCTACCTACTACTTTTAGCCATTTCCGATTATTATTTAAAACATTCAGTTCATAAAGCTAAACTCAAATCCCAAATTAAAAATGAAAGCATTTGTACGAATCGCGTCTGACAACCAAAAAGTAGAATTAACTGAAGTACCGGTTCCGGAAATCAAGACGGATGAAGTGCTCGTAAAAGTAGAAGCTTTTGGGGTTGGAATTCACGATCGATATTTTATTCCTACGGATGTTTCCTTCCCTTACCCTATCGGTTCAGAAGGCGCAGGTACAATAACCAAATTAGGCAGTCAGGTTTCCGGCTTTGAGGTGGGCGACCGAGTTATATTCACCACCGTTTTGCAGCCACATGGCGGTTCCTGGGCCGAATATGCCGTAACAAATCAGTCTACCTTAATTCCCATGCCTGATAATGTAACCTTTGCTCAAGGAGCTACGGTTCCTATTGCAGGAAAAACGGCGTTGGAATGCATGCGGGCTCTTCAACTCAAAAAAAACGATCTTTTGTTCATTGCTGGAGCATCAGGGGCTATTGGTACTTTGGTGATACAATTTGCTGCTGCAAAAGGAATTCATGTATCCGCTTCCGCTTCTGAGAAAAACCATGATTATATGAAATCTCTTGGAGCGGAGAAAACGGTAGATTATCACGACCCTGATTGGCAACAGCAAGTTAAAGACTGGGCGAAAGGAGGAGTAACGGCCGCATTGGCCATTCAGCCCGGAACCGGAATCCCAAGCATTGTAGTGGTAAAAGATGGCGGGAGACTCATCACCGTATCTGGCGATAACACTCAGGTACCGCCAGAGCGTGATATCTATATTAACCAAATGGGACACCACGCAGACACAAGACAAGCGTTGGTTAAATTGGTACAAGCCATTTCAAAAGGCAAGATTCAAACTGTTATCGAAAAAGAATATCCTTTTGAACGAGCGTTAGAAGCACTTGAGAAAACGGAGACAAGACACGCAAGAGGAAAACTGATAGTTAATGGATTGGGAAGTTAAG
>JBDNFJ010000117.1:0-12632 GCA_041689895.1 Gracilimonas sp.
AAGAAAAAAGTGGATACCTCTAACATGGAAACCGGTGCTCCAACGCTCGGTGAAATGTCTGGATTGGCTGCTTTGAAAGCGGACATGGAAGATCGAGAAAAAGTGGAAGCTCAAGAAAAAGCTGATAAAGCAAAGGCTAAGAAACAAGCCACTGAAGAAGCGAAGTCTGAGAAAGAAGAAGCAAAAGAAGAGGAAGACGAATCTTCTGACGAAGAGGAGTAACACTCTCTAAGTAAGCTTAGATAAATTTAAAAGCCTTGTTCATTAAATTGAGCAAGGCTTTTTTAATGGAGGAGGGTTTCTTGTTATCCCTACACTACCTCGTTCTTAACGTCTCGTTAGGAACGCATGGCTGATTACAATACCTATCAGAAGCTTAGGCTTGTTTACGGTTGAAGCAGAGTTTAAGGGAAAGAATTCCCAAGCTGGAGTTCAGGCACAAATATAAAGGGCAATAAAAAAGACGCCATCAAGCGCCTTCAAAAGTTCCAGGTTCACCCTTCGATGTTCCTTGTTCAATATTCGCTCCTACGGAACTTGAACGTTATTCATGATTTTTGTCACGATATCTTCGGAAGTGATATCCTCGGCTTCCGCTTCAAAAGTAGGGATGATACGATGGCGCAACACATCCATAGCTATGGTGCGCACATCTTCGGGCGTAACGTACGCGCGGTGTTCCATAAAGGCTTGAGCCCGTGAAGCAAGGTTCAGGTTGATAGTAGCACGTGGAGAAGCTCCAAAGTTAATTAGATCTTCCAAGCCATCCAGATTGTAGTTCTTTGGCTTACGAGTAGCAAAAACCAAATCCACTATATATTGCTCTACCTTTTCATCCATGTAAATCTCATTGATGGTAGCACGGGCTTCCATAATCTTAGCTATGCTCACAACTTTATTCAGCGTTTGCTTGTCCCCCGTTTTGGCCTGCATGCGCATGATCTGCATTTCTTCCTTTTCTGTGGGATAGCCGATCTTTAACTTCAGCATAAAACGATCAACCTGCGCTTCGGGTAGGGGATAGGTTCCTTCTTGTTCAACTGGATTTTGAGTAGCTAATACCAGAAAGGGTTCGTCCAGTTTAAAAGTGGTTTCGCCAATGGTTACTTGCTTTTCCTGCATGGCTTCTAAAAGAGCACTTTGCACTTTAGCCGGAGAACGATTGATTTCATCTGCGAGGATGATATTTGCAAAGATGGGTCCCTTTTTAACCAGAAAATCTGCTTCCTTTTGATTGTAAATGAGCGTACCAATGAGGTCGGCAGGCAAGAGGTCGGGGGTGAATTGAATGCGCTGAAACGCCGTGTCTAAAACCTGAGCCAGACTGGAAACCGTAAGCGTTTTAGCCAATCCCGGAACTCCTTCAAGCAGTACGTGTCCATTGGTTAATAAACCTATTAATAGCCGGTCAATCATATAACGCTGGCCGATAATTACTTTGTCTAACTCATTTCTAATGTCCTCAATAAATGCACTGTGTTTTTCAATTTTCTCGTTCAGTGCATCCATGTCAATTGCGTATTCACTCATTTTTAAATTCTTTCTTAGTTTTAGCTAATGATATGATTATTTTCTCGGCTTCAATAAGCAGACAAATATAACAAATGGATATTTTACAATCTTTTTTATTAGGACTTATTCAAGGAATCACTGAATTTTTACCTATCAGTAGTTCCGGCCACCTCGTGCTTGGTAAACAATTGCTGGGAGTTGAAGTAGATACAGGCATTACTTTTGAGGTGGTGGTCCATTTTGGAACCTTGTGTAGTATTCTAATCTATTATCGTAAAATTATCGGAGAGTTGATTACATCGGCTATTCGCTTTTTGAGAGCTCCCTCTGCGCATAAAGAGGATCCTAATGTGCGTATCATCGGATTCATTTTGATTAGTATGTTACCGGCAATGGCCGTAGGGTTTACGCTCGAAAGTCAGGTAGAATCCATTTTCTCGAACCCATTACTTGTCTCCATTATGTTATTGGTCACGGGTTGCATCCTTTTTAGTACGCGATTTGTGGGAGAGCCCACTAAAAAAGTGAATGCCCCCAAAAGTTTTTTGATTGGAATTGCGCAAGCTTGTGCAATGATCCCGGGTATCAGCCGATCGGCTTCAACCATTTCCGCCTCTCTTTGGCTTGGGGTAGAACGGGAAGAAGCCGCTAATTTCTCCTTTTTAATGCTGATTCCCGTTATAGCCGGAGCTATGCTGCTG
Source organism: Gracilimonas sp. (assembly GCA_041689895.1). Taxonomy (GTDB): domain Bacteria; phylum Bacteroidota; class Rhodothermia; order Balneolales; family Balneolaceae; genus Gracilimonas. The sequence continues at coordinate 2,214 of JBDNFJ010000117.1, forward strand.
AAAGTACTTGAGCTGTTTGAGCTGGGATTAAGTGACACTCAACTTTTGAGCTTAACCGTTGGCTTCGTGACTTCCCTTATTTCAGGCTATTTTGCATTGAAATATCTCATCATCATCCTCAAGAAAAAAGGATTTCATTACTTTGCCTATTACTGTTGGTTGGTGGGTGCAGTTGGGTTAGTTTACTATTTGTCGGTTAGCTAAGGCGGAATGCCATGCTTTACAGGAGCTAAAATCAAGATATGTGAAAAATAATCCAGGTTCTTGATGAGGAAATCAATTATAGCTACATTCTACACTCATAAAACAGATTATCTATGATCGTTTACCTATTCATGATGTTGGCCGTATTAGCTGTAGGTTCTGCACTGGCCGTGGTTATAAACAAGAATGTGATAAATAGTGCTCTATTTCTTGTTTTGAATCTGGTTTCTCTGGCCGGACTATTTCTTGTTCTTAACGCTCAATTTTTAGCCATTATTCAGGTACTTGTTTATGCCGGAGCTATCATGGTGCTGTTTCTTTTTGTGATCATGTTACTGAACGTGGAAAATGAAGAAAAGCTATTCGATAAGTTCAGAGTGAAATACTTTTTGACCTTTTTATTAGCTATCGGAGTAATGGGACAGATTTTTTATAGCATTACTGGCGCCGCAGATATGTTACCCGCAATTTCTGAAAATATGGCCTATGTAGGCACGGTTGAGGCCGTTGGTGATGTATTGTACACCAAATATTTATTTCCGTTTGAACTCACGGCCATCCTATTAACGGCCGCCATTGTAGGCGCTTTGATGATTGCTCAACATAAAATTAAACGAACCGACGAGATTTAATTATGGTAGGAATTGATTGGTTTCTGGGACTAAGTGCAGTCATGTTTACCATTGGCGTTGTAGGAGTGTTAATTCGCCGAAATGCCATTGTTATTTTCATGTGTGCGGAGCTGATGCTGAATGCTGTGAATCTTTCGTTGGTGTCTTTTGCGAGTTATTATGGCAATATAAGCGGACAAATTTTGGTATTTTTTGCATTGGCTGTTGCAGCAGCAGAGGCTGTAGTAGGACTGGCCATTATCATTGCAATTTTCCGGAACAACTTGACGGTAGATGTTAGTAAGATCAATCTACTGCGCTGGTAAGAATTTATAATTAAGAGCAATGTTGTGCTGTTTTGGTTAGCCTTCCTGTTTATAGGAGGGCTTTTTTTTGGAATAGGATTTGTGAGATATGAATTAACGATGGCTATTATAAAAGTTCTATTCTTTTCTGACTATAACTCTTATCTGGAGAGAAAAGTGACCTTGCGGCGCATGACAAAACCTCAGGTACTTCACATCTTTTGGGATCTCAGTTTCGTTTGCAGGATGACAGAACTTCGGGCTAGGCTCCCAAGCTGAAACTTGGGATCGAGGTAGTTCAAGCAGGCTGAAAATCGGTCTGCTGGCTTCCCGCCAGCCGAACGATGGGGAGGAGCAAAATGGCTGGATTATCCATTGGTTAGCATTTGGTGCGTTTTTAAGCTCCCAAGCACTTCTCCAAAACTGCCACGTCGTGCATTCTTGTCCTTATTATGCCACAAGATTCCCAACGTCTTGTTCATCTTGCAAGGCATGGTCAAGTCACAGATGTATATTGAAAACCAGATGAATAAAGACATTTAGTTTTCTGTCTGTGCAGGGCTGAACCTCTGGTTAGTAATAGCTGAGAACTAAATAGGGAGTAAATTTAAAAGGCTTAAACCGAACTTAAAACATATACCCAGCGGTAAAATAAATTCCGTAGCCTTCATCAGAGAAGCCCATATCAGCCCTCAAAATAAATTCATTAGTAAAAAATGAACTATTTCCGCCAAAGCCGAAGGTATATTTAAGATCATTAAATACATTATTCAGCGAGGCTCCATTGGGGAGTGTACGCCCGATATCCATAAACAAGGTGCCCCCAAAACGTACCTGATATTCTGGAAATTCAAAAAGCCAGGTACGCAGTTCGGAATTCAGAAAAAGTGCGTTGTTATCGAGAAATCGATTTTCGGGATAGCCACGCATGGTTTCTTCTCCACCCAATTCTGCCAGCTTCCAATAGGGCAGCTTCCCTGATGTGTGATTGAAGGAGAGCCGATTGGCAAACGTTATATTTTTAATAAGATGGAAAGTAAGGTAAGCTTTGGTTTCACTCTCAAAAATGAAGTAGTTGTATGAACTACCCAAAACCTCATTTCCAATCTGAAAACCGGCTTTCGCATAATTTCCTTTTGTGGGTGCAAATTCGTTGTCCCTGTTATCCCAGATCAACCCGGTTCCCAAAGCCGATGTTATCCCTCCATGTATTCCTTCCGGCATTTCCTGCATAATCAAATGATTGGTATCGTTGCCCCAAGGGGTTCGGTAATCGAAATTGATCAGTCCGTACATGTCCAGATGTGAGTTGCTTGAAGCTGAAATAAGTGGCCGCCTAAGTACAAACTCAAACCCAGTTGAAAAAGATTTGTACAGATAATAATCGGGTTTACCCGGTGGTGAATCCGGTAATAAAGTATAGTTTCCGATTCCGTAATACTGGTTTTGCAAGAAACGCGAAACATAAAGTTGGGAAGTAAGCCGCTGCTGAGAACCAAAAACAAAGGGTTTGTCGTAGAAGACCTGTGCTGATACCAATCCTTTGGTTGAAACAAGGACATTCATATTTAAAAATGAATAAAAGGGTTTTGTATTCGCAGCATATTTATAACGACTTACAATACCGCCCCCAATAAATCCCATGTCGCTGTTATAAGCCAATGCGGGAAGAAAGGCTACTTTAACAGAGTCGGTATGCACCGTGTTTTGTGCATTTACAAACGTGCTGTTTATAAAAAAAAGGAGCAACAATGCTGCTCCTTTCATAATAAATTGGGTTTGAATGATTTTGGTCAAGTTAGATAAATAGGATTGAAACAAGAATGTAGGTTGGAACCAAGATACCGACTGACCACAGCATGTAGCCACCAAAACTGGGCATCTCAACGCCACCCTGTTCTGCGATGGATTTAACCATGAAGTTTGGTGCGTTTCCGATATAGGTCAAGGCACCAAAGAAAACAGCTCCGGTTGAAATAGCCATTAACGTGTGGCTCATATCGGTCATCAGATGTTGAGCATCGCCACCGGCTGCATTAAAGAACACGAGATACGTAGGGGCGTTATCCAAAAAGGCTGAAAGTAAACCTGTAATCCAGAAAAACATATCGTTGTTCGGGGCTCCATTTGTGAAAACGGCATTATTGACAAACTGAAGAGCGCCTTCACCCATTTGCGCAGCCTTCAACATGCTGATAGGTGCAATGATGGTGATGAAAATTCCCGCAAAAAGTTTTGCTACTTCTTGAATAGGGAACCAGTTAAATCCATTGGCAGCCCGGCTTTCTTTAGATGTAATGCTCCAACTTAACCAGGAGAGGCCTAATAGGACAAAATCACGGACAAGATTCTCGTAGGTCACGGGGACATGAAAGATTTCAAATCCACCCAATTTCACTAATCCTGAGAATAAAACGGCGGCAATAACGCCTAATAATAAAACCAGGTTGAAGCTCCCTTCAATACCTAATGGTTCGCTGCCTTCGCTAGGGGGCTGGGTATTTGTCTCTTTATTATATTCGTGACGATCCCATAGGTAATAGACAATTAATAGCACGGCTACCACAAAAGACATTTCCCAAAAAAGATGGGTTGTTGTCCAGAAGAAGTCAACGCCTTGCAAAAAACCAAGGAAAAGGGGAGGGTCGCCAAGGGGCGTTAAAGAACCACCGACATTAGCTACCAGAAATATAAAGAAAACCACCATGTGCACTTTCTTCTGTCGCCAGGCATTTGCCCGGAGCATGGGGCGAATGAGCAACATAGCCGCTCCGGTGGTGCCCATCCAGCTGGCTAATATTGTTCCTAAAAGCAATAGTCCCGTGTTTACTTCGGGCGTGCCTTGCAAATAACCTTTTATACGAACTCCACCCGAAATAGTGAAGAGGGCAAATAATAAGATGATAAAGGGGATATATTCTAATAAATATACGTGGAGGATTTCATATAAAGCTTTATCGAAGCCAAACTCAACAATCAGCGGAATAATGATTAAGACTCCCCAGAAAGCGGATATCTTCCCAAAGTGATGATGCCAAAAGTCTTCCGCTACGAGTGGGAAAATGGCAATGGATAATAGTATTCCGGCGAAAGGGATAACCCAAAACAGGCTGAGTTCGCTTCCACTAATTCCATGGCTGGCTCCCTCTTCGGCGGCATAAGCCATTCCGGAAAGGAGGAGCACAAAAAGAGGAGCCATCACATATCGTAATTTTTTTAATAATGAAGATGAGATCACGGTTTCCTGATTGAATAGTTTATAATTTCAATTTCCTAAAATAACAGATGCTACCGCCTTTCAAAAATAGAACTATGACAGCATACCAATTTTGAATTAAAAGATTGTAAAGTGCAAGACCATGAATATAAAAAACAGCCAAATCAATCTTTACCTTCTTATACTTTTTTGTATCTTAGCCCATCATTTAAACCGTGTACATCACGGTTTCGCTTTTTTTGAAATTAAAAAAAGAGTATTAGATGGCATCCGCTACGGCGTTGTTTTCACTTATCATTGCACTTCCTTTAGCCGGTTTCCTTGTAATTGGAATTATCGGATTATTCTCTGAAAACTTTAGGATAAAAAAGCAGCTTATTGGTACGCTTGCCAGTTTGTTGGTTCTTATTCCTTTTCTAATTGCCGTTTATTTTTTTCTGAATATGAATGCGGGATCCGAGGCACAGGTATTTAAGCTGTTTACCTGGATGCATGTGGGAGATTTCAGCGTAGATGTAGCCTACCGGGTTGATCAGCTTTCTATTTTAATGACTTTAGTTGTTACGGGTGTTGGGTTTTTGATTCACTTGTATTCCATGGGATATATGGCCGATGACGATGCCTATTGGAGGTTTTTTGCTTTCCTAAACCTCTTTATATTTTCTATGCTGAATCTGGTGCTTGCTAATAACTTGCTTTTATTATTCCTCGGTTGGGAAGGTGTAGGACTTTGTTCTTATTTATTGATTGGATTTTGGTATAGCGAGATGAAGAACTCAGCGGCGGCCAAAAAAGCATTTATCTACAATCGAATTGGCGATTTTGCTTTCTTGATTGCCATGTTCATGGTATTTCAAACCGTAGGCAGCCTAAATTTTGATGTAATTCTCAATAATTTGGGTGAGTTTTCGCAAACGTATATTTTTACTATCGGCCTGCTGATGTTTATAGGAGCAACCGGTAAATCTGCCCAAATCCCATTATTTGTATGGCTTCCGGATGCTATGGCCGGTCCAACGCCTGTTTCTGCTTTAATTCACGCGGCTACTATGGTAACCTCCGGTATTTATCTTATATCTCGGCTGTCGCCGATGTATGTATTGTCCCCAGAGCTTATGCTGATTATCGCCGTGATTGGTGCGCTTACAGCAATAGTGGCTGCCACTATTGCCATCACACAAAATGATATTAAAAGTGTACTCGCTTATTCAACAATTTCTCAGCTTGGGTATATGTTTCTGGCGCTTGGGGCCGGCGGTTTTACGGCAGCCTTATTCCATGTAGTAACCCATGCTTTTTTCAAGGCTTGCCTTTTTCTTGGGTCAGGCTCTGTAATAAATACCATGCATCATGTAGAACATGAGCTGGCGCACGACGGTAAAAAAGTGGATTTTGATCCGCAGGATATGCGCAATATGGGAGGCCTTCGTAAATACATGCCCTCTACGTATAAAACATTTATGATTGCAACCATTGCCATTGCAGGTATTCCTCCTTTGGCCGGTTTTTTCTCCAAGGACGAAATTCTTGCCGTGGCAGCCAATGCCGGAGCGGGTGCTTTTGGTGGATATATGTATACGCTACTTTGGGTAGTTGGTTCTATCACCGCTTTTCTTACCGCCTTTTATATGTTCCGCCTAACGATTACCACGTTTCATGGAGAGTTCAAGCTTGGCCAGCGATTTAAGGAAGCCGTCGGGGCAGAAAAATATTTACATGAAAGTCCCGCTACTATGACCATTCCGTTGTGGACGCTTGCAGGGCTTGCTACTATTGGTGGTTTTCTGGGCGTACCAAATTTCATTGCGGAGACTTTTACCCACGGCGTTGCACACATCAATATATTGCACAATTGGCTGAGCAGTATAACAGCAGATTATGAGACTGTTTTATCTCACGGTTTGGAGTGGGTACTCATGATAGTGTCGATAGCGATTGCCATAACAGGTGCTTTAATGGCATATCGTATGTACAGTAATGACCAGCAGGAAGCTTCAGATGCTAAATTGGCTGCACGCTTTGGCGGGCTTTATGAAACGTGGAAAGACAAGTATAATGTGGATGAAGTATATGAGGGTTTGATCGGAAATCCGGTGGTGAAATTTTCAGAAAAGGTATTAGCCGTTTTTGACATGAAAGTTGTAGATGGTGTTGTAAATGCCACAGGTGGAATGGTTCGCCTGTTTGGAAGTTTATTCCGATATGTTCAAACGGGCGTGGTATCCAGCTATGCGTTTGCATATGTAATTGGAGTAGTTGTGATTCTTTATTTAATGGTAATGTAATGGTCGTCGAATAGTTGATGGAAACACTTTTAAATATCGTTATCTATTTACCACTTTTGGGCATTCCTATGCTTTTGATGGTTAAAAATAAAACCACCAAAAAATGGATTGCTTTATTAGTAACTACGCTTGCTTTTATAGCCTCCTTACCGCTTTTATTTAATTTTGATGTAGCGGCCTCCGGAACCCCTCAATATCTAACTGAAGGTGGGCGACTGATAGAATCCATCGACATTAAATATTTAATGGGCCTGGATGGTTTAAGTCTTCTCTTATTTATGCTCACCACATTTTTAGGGCCAATCGTGATTCTTTCTTCATGGAATTCGGTTGATAAACATTTAGACGGCTACCTAAGCATGTTGCTGATATTGCAAACAGCCTCTTTAGGAGTATTTGCGGCACTCGATTTGGTTGTATTCTACGTATTTTTCGAGTTTTCATTAATCCCGATGTACTTCTTAATTGGGATTTGGGGCGGCGTAGAGCGGATTCAAGCCACCATTAAATTCTTTGTTTATACTATGGCCGGCTCACTGATCATGTTAGTTGGGCTGATTTATCTCGGATACGATGCCGGGGCTGCTATGGGTGGAGGGGTTAATTTTACCACCGACTGGCGATTCCTTTCCAGTAGTTTGTACCAGATTGGGCTGGTAGATCAAACCTATTTATTTCTGGCTTTTGCTTTGGCCTTCTGTATAAAAGTACCCGTATTCCCTTTTCATACTTGGTTGCCTTATGCGCATACCGAAGCTCCTACAGCAGGCTCCGTTGTACTTGCATCCATTATGTTAAAAATGGGCACGTATGGATTACTTCGTGTTTGTCTACCAATCTTTCCAAACGCATTTATGGAATTTGCGCCCTGGATGGCGGTACTCGCTGTAATCGGGATTATTTATGGTGCTTTGGTTGCCATGGTACAAAAAGATTTTAAAAAATTGGTGGCTTATTCCTCTGTCAGTCACTTAGGTTTTGTAGTACTTGGCTTATTTGCTTTGAATACAGTGGCAGTACAAGGAGCTCTTATTCAAATGGTGAATCACGGGCTTTCAACCGGTGCGTTATTCTTGATTATTGGGATGCTGTACGAACGTCGGCACACGCGGCTTATTAAGGACTATGGCGGAATAGCCAAGAAAATGCCTGTTTTAACGGCTGCGTTTATGGTTGCAACCTTTGCTTCAATCGGCTTGCCGGGCCTAAATGGATTTGTAGGCGAATTTTTGATTCTTAATGGTTCTTTCTCTTCAACGTTATACAACAATCCTGTTTATGCTGTCTTGGGAACCATTGGGGTTATTCTTGCGGCCGTTTATATGTTGTGGATGTTTCAGCGGGTAATGTTTGGCCCAATCCACAATGAGGAAAACGAAAAACTGCTGGATTTGGATAAGCGTGAGATTGCCTTGTTGGTTCCAATGATTTTGCTCATGGTTTGGATTGGCGTTCATCCCATAGATTTTACCAAGTACTCTGAAAATCAGGTAACCGAGTTAATTTCATCGTCTCAGAACAAAGGGACTGCTATCATAGAAGAGGCCAAAAGGGAAGAATTACCCGAATGGACGGCAAGATTTTATGAAGTTGATCAAGTTGAATCTCAATTAGCAGAAAAATAACATGGCACAATCCCTTTCAGAACAGGAGATTCGCCAAGCTTTGAATTCCTTGGAAGGATGGAAGTTTGGCGATAATAAAATCAAAAAAGAGTTTTCTTTTAATGATTTCAGTGAAGCATTAGGGTTTATTGTCCGTATTGGGCTTGAGGCTGAAAAACAAGTCCACCATCCCGGTATTTCGAATGTGTATAATACGGTGAAAATTGAGTTGAGTACCCACGATGCCGGAGATAAAGTGACTCAGAAAGATGTAGATCTGGCAAAAGCAATTGAAAGCGTTTCATAAATTTAGCACATGGATTATTTAGGCGATATACAAGCTTTTTTACCCGGAGTAATTACTGCCGCAGCAGGTTTGGTAATTATTATTGTTGAATCTTTCCGAAAGGGAAGTCGTCTTAACTTCTGGATTGCTTCCTTGGCTTTAGTGGTTGCTTTAATCTTTTCCGTACAATCATTAAGCAGTCCTTTAGAAACCGCTTTTTCAGGAATGTTGGTTCACGGCGGCCCGATAGCTTTTGGCAATATGGTTATAATAATGGGGACGGTCTTTTGTGTGTTTATTAGTGAAGATTACCTGCGAGGCATTGGCCATTATTATGGGGAGATTTACGCGCTTATTCTTTTCGCTACCACGGGGATGCTAACCCTTGTTGGAGCAAACGATTTGATTACGCTATTTTTGGGTTTAGAAACCATGTCTATTTGCTTATACGTGATGGCAGGCCTCATTAAAGATCAGAAAACAGGGGCAGAATCTGCACTTAAGTATTTTCTATTAGGGGCTTTTTCTACTGGATTCTTTTTATATGGAATGGCTTTACTTTATGGTGCAACCGGAACAACCAACATACCTGAGATTGGGGCAGCAGCAAGTACCGATCTCTTATTTTTGGCTGGAACCGCACTATTATTGATTGGATTTTTATTCAAAGTTTCTGCAATTCCATTTCATATGTGGACGCCAGACGTTTATGAAGGAACACCTACAACGTTAACCGCTTATATGTCTACTGCCTCCAAAGCGGCTACTTTTATGGCTTTGATTCTTGTATTATCGAGAGCTCTGCCCATTATGGATGGACTGAATTGGCAGCTCGTACTAAGTGTAGTGGCTATCGTAACGATGGTATTCGGAAACATCATTGCAATGGTGCAAGATAACTTGAAGCGTATGTTGGCATATTCCAGTATCGCACATGCCGGCTATATTTTGGTAGGGTTAGCCACCGGAACTTCCGAAGGATATACCGCCGTGCTTTTCTACCTGTTTGCGTACACTATAATGAACGTAGGTGCTTTTGGCGTAGTAGCTTATTACGAGCGCAATAAGGGGCTCGATTTCACCCAGGTTCAGAACTTAGCTGGTTTAGGCTTTAAAGAGCCGGCTATGGGGATTGCTTTATCTATTTTCTTGTTCTCGCTGGCGGGGGTTCCACCTTTTGTGGGCTTTGTAGGTAAGTATTATGTATTTGCAGCCGCAGTTAATGCAAATATGATTGGTTTAGCTATTGTCGGGGTTTTAGCCAGTGCAGCCAGTATCTATTATTATCTCCGAGTAACGGTTTATCTCTATTTTCGTGAAGAACATCAACCGGTGGAATTATTTTCTCCAACACTACTTTTTAAGGGGACTATTATAATACTTGCCATCCTCACCCTTTACTACGGCATTGAGCCGATTCTTCCCTCCGAAGGACTTATGGATATCCTACACAGCTTTGGTGGATATGCTGCTTCAATAATGTAATCCAGCCTATTTTTTATACCTCAAATTATACCTCAAACGAAGTGATGTTTTAGCGCGAGTGCAAAAAATTTGTATTTACTTTTAGAATGTAATACATTTTGTAAAACAAATAAATATCAAAAGGATGAGATCTGTACGGCTACCTGAAGAGGTAGATAAAAAATTGGAGACATTAGCGAACCAAAAAAACGTATCTCGCTCTGATATCATAAAAGAAGCTTTGGTGGAGTATATGGCAAAAGAAGAAAAATATAACCAACCTTATAAATTAGGCTCCCAATACTTCGGCAAGCACGGCAGTGGAGAGAAGGATCGGTCGGTAACGTATAAAGCAAGAATAAAAGATAAGATTCGTGATAAGCGCACTAATTGATGCAGGACCTATTATTGCCCTTTTCGATAAAGATGATCAGTATCATGAT
>JBDNFJ010000118.1:0-6258 GCA_041689895.1 Gracilimonas sp.
CATATTATCGATATGTGCCGGCAGGGAATGGCGAAAATCAAGATGAACTGAATCAGGCCCTTCACGTTACCTATGATGCCATTGAAACATTGGGATTGAAGGTCTTAGCCGGCCGCTCCTTTTCAAAAGAATATTCTACTGATCCCGATCATGCCGTCATGATTAATCGGAAAATGACGGAGAAAATGGGATTTAAAAATCCGAATGATGCTCTTGGGGAAATTATCTATTTCTACTCCCAAAATGACGAACGAGAAACCTACTCGGTAATCGGCGTGTTGGAGGACTTCAACTATACCTCCATTAAAAAAGAAATTGAACCACTGGTATTGAAGCTGGTAAATGGAACTCGACCAATTCTTAGTAACATCAAATATACGGCAGTGAAAATTACCCCCGGAAATGTGGCCGAAACGCTGGCATATCTTGGTGAAGTCTGGAAAGAGGTAAATTATATTGACCCTTTTGAATATCAGTTTTTAGATGAGCGCCTGGCCGATGTGTATAAATCGGAAGCCACCATGAGTTCGCTATCTACCTCCTTTTCTATTTTGTGTATTCTCATTGCTTGTCTGGGTCTGCTTGGCCTTGCTTCCTACTCTGCTCAGCTCCGAAAAAAGGAAATTGGTATTCGGAAAAGCCTGGGTGCCTCCGTGTCCAATATAGTAGCCCTGCTCTCAAAAGATTATCTGGTGCTGGTATTAATATCCAATATCGTAGCTTGGCCACTCACTTACTTTTTAGCTCGGCAATGGCTGGGCAATTTTCCTTATCGATTTGATTTGAATACTCACATTTCATTCATCTTTTTGGGCACCGGACTTCTCCTATTAATTCTTGCTTTAGCCACCGTTAGCTATCATTCTATCAAGGCCGCTCTTATAAATCCGGTGAACGCTATTCGCAACGATTAATACAGGCATTCGCTTTGTTTAGTTCACCCGATTGCTTACACTAAATGGAACCTTTAGTAGAACCAATACATTAGGTTTATATGAAGATCATTAGGAATATATTACCGGCAATTCTATCTCTACTCCTTGTTTGGCTGTCCTTTTCTTTAGCTGAAGCACAACCTGATACCACCTCAGTATCTACCTCTTTCTCCGTCACCGTTATTTCTGTTAATGGAACCATCGGTCCAACCGTTACCAATTACATCAATCGGGGGTTAGTAACAGCCCGAGCTAAACACTCCGAGGCTTTAATTATAGAATTAGATACTCCGGGCGGATTGCTTACTTCTACCCAAGATATTGTGCAACTAATGTTGGCTTCCGAAGACATGCCCATTGTGGTGTACGTAACCCCTGCCGGTGGAAATGCGGGAAGTGCGGGTACCTTTATAACGCTTGCCGCACATATTGCAGCTATGGCGCCAACTACAACCATCGGAGCGGCATCCCCGGTTTCCATGGATGGTAGCCAGCAAGACTCTGTGATGAAAAAAAAGATTTTTAATTATTCCGAAAGCTTCATTGAAAATATTGCCAAAAAAAGAGGACGGAATACAGATTGGGCTATATCTGCAGTTCGCGATGGCAAAGCTCTTACCGAGACTGAAGCTTTGGAGTTGAATGTAATTGACCTGATTGCCACCGACCTCAATGAATTACTTATCAAAATTGATGGCATGGAAGTAGAAGGTAAAACGCTGCACACGGCTAAAGCTACCATTGAACGCTTGAACAGGACCTTCGCAGAACAGTTTTTCAGCTTTATCATGCAGCCGCAAGTTATGCTTATTCTCACCATGGTTGCTATTTATGGCATTGTGGGAGAAGTCACCAATCCCGGAGCTATTGTACCAGGTGTAGCCGGAGTAATCGCCTTAATTCTACTGCTTTACGGTTCCGCATCGCTACCCATCAACGTTGCAGGCTTTGTATTAATCGGGTTGGCTATTATATTATTTGTGATCGAAGCCTTTACGCCCACTTTTGGAATTCTGATAACCGGAGGCGCCGTCTCCTTCTTTCTGGGATCGCTCATGCTGTTTCAGGAATTCCCGCAAGAAATGCAGCTTTCCTGGTACTGGCTGGTTCCGGCTACCATCCTTACCGTTTTATTTTTTGGATGGATTGCTACCTCTGGCATCAAAGTACAGTTCACAGAACACCGTACGGGCTTAGAATCATTAATTGGAAAGAAAGTAAAAGTAGTAGATGCTATACAAGCTGACGGCGGCCGAGTGATGATTAATGGCGAATACTGGAACGCAGTAAGCTCACAAGAACTTAACGTAAACGAATGGTGTGAGATCGTCCGCTTTAATGGACTGGTCGTCACCGTAAAACCATCCCCCTTAAATAAGGAAAGCGACCATGGAACCAACTGAGATTTTTTCCGGATATATCACCTGGGTAATTACCCTTGTAATCTTTTTTGTAATATTAGCGCCGCAAATTTTTAAAATAATGCGCGAATATGAACGAGCAGTTGTATTCAGGCTTGGTAAATTTCAACGCGTAAAAGGCCCCGGCTTAATCTTGCTTATCCCCTTTATTGATAAGATAGAACGGGTAGATCTTCGCGTACTCACCATAAACGTGGATAAGCAAGAAGTAATCACCAAAGACAACGTAACTGTAGAGGTGGATGCCATTACCTTTTTTCGTGTGGTAGATGCAGAATCCGCCATTATACAAGTTGAGCAGTACATTCAGGCCACTTCTCTGCTGGCCCAAACCACGCTTCGAAGTATTGTTGGACAAGTAGAACTGGATGAGTTGCTGGCAAAGCGTGATAAGGTGAACAAAAGTATTCAAGTAATTATTGATGCACATACCGAGCCATGGGGTATTAAAGTAGTTTCGGTGGAAGTGCGTGATGTCGTTCTTCCCGAAAACATGAAGCGAGCCATGGCACGTCAGGCTGAAACAGAGCGAGATCGTCGGGCTAAAGTGATTAATGCAGAAGGAGAATTCCAGGCTGCTCAGCGGTTAGTAGATGCTGCTAAAATGATCGAAACTGCACCGGCTGCACTGCAACTTCGTTTCCTACAAACCATGACGGACATTAGCGAAGAGAATGCCACTTTTGCCTTCATACCATTTCCAATGGATATGTTGGAAGCATTCAAAAAGATGGCCTCTCCTGACTTAATTCAGAAAAAGGATCCGGATAAGTAAACTTCTTGATTTACTCTAAACAGAAAATTTTGCAGAACCGAAGCGGTCAAATTTGGCCGCTTTTTTTATATGAAGATGGTTCATCCCGTAATTCAGATGGCTTTAATTTCATATAGTTTTTTACCCACGGAGTACGAATTAACAAGAATGCTTCGCCGGCCTTCACTTGGAATAACTTCTGGGATTTAAACCACTCAGAATTTATGCTCCAAACGTCTCATAGTTTTGTTAGTTTCGGGCTTTATAAACACAAAAAAAATGGTAGCATAATGGGGCGTTTTAAATCAGTAATACTCATTTTATCGGTTGTCCTTTTTTACTCGGGAACGGTTTTTGGTTTTCAGGATGAACAACCAAAATCCCAAGTGTCAAATTTTTTGGCCAACCCACAGCGAACCGTGCACACCTTTTTGAATTGGCAGCAGCCCGGGCATCAAAAGCCGGGGTTGGTAGTCCAGACCATGAAACTGGCGGAAGGAACCAAACAGGAAAAAGTAGAGCTTGCTGCTCGGCTTCTTAAAGTATTTAATGCCCGTGGTTTTCTGATTGAATACGATAAAATACCCACCGACCCCAATTACACGGATAGCCTATCCGGTGTTCAGCAATATATGTTATTCCATAATTTGCCGGAAGTGTATCTCGTTAAAACCGCTCAAAATGAATGGGTGTTTTCTCAAACAACCATCAAAAGTATCCCCGACCTTTACGCCTCTACCTTCTCAAGCTGGTTTTCGTTTATTGTAGATAGCCTGCCGGCATGGATGCATCATCAATGGCTTGGTATTGCTCTTTGGCAATATTTAGCGGTTTTTTCCTGGATATTAGTTGGCTTAATCCTGATGCAAATATTCACCTTCTTTTTAGATAATTACGTGCGTAAAATTGCCCAAAAGACCACAGTTACATGGGATGATGATCTGGTTGATAGCATTGAGAAACCTTCCGGTTACATCTTTTTGATGGGCTTTTATTACCTCAGCTATTCGAACTTACAATTTTCTGTTAGTATCAGCCATTTTTTAGCCATCACTCTTGAAATTGCATTTTCTGCAACCGTTATATGGTTATTCTACAGCCTCGCTGATGTTTTTTCCAAATACTTAGGCGTTCTCACTTCAAAAACAGAAACCGCACTTGACGATCAGCTAATACCGCTCATCAGAAAAACCCTGCGTTTTTTTATTGTGATAATGGGAGTGATTGCCGTTCTGCAAAACAACGGGTACAACGTGGCATCTCTCATAGCAGGACTGGGCATCGGTGGTCTGGCTGTGGCCCTTGCAGCCCGCGAGACGCTGGCCAATTTCTTTGGTTCGCTCACCATTTTCCTAGATCGGCCTTTCAAAATAGGCGATTGGATTAAAGTTGGAGATATTGAAGGAACCGTTGAGGAAGTTGGGTTTCGCTCTACCCGCGTCCGTACCTTTTATAATTCTCTGGTAAGCGTGCCTAACTCCATTGTCGCCAATACGGATGTGGATAATCTGGGCTTGCGAGAATATCGCCGGCTTAAAACGGTGCTCAATCTCACCCACTCCACTTCACCCACGCAAATGGAAGCTTTTGTGGAAGGTATTAAAGCCATTGTAAAAGCAAACAAGCACTTCCGGCAAGACGCTTATGAGGTGCACTTCAATTCCTTTGGACCGCATTCGTTAGATGTGCTGGTGTATGTATTTCTCGACGTGCCAGACTGGAGTACCGAGCTGCAGCAGCGCCACAACTTTTTACTTGAAATACTGAAATTAGCCAAAGATGTAGGCGTTGAATTTGCTTACCCCACTCAAACCCTGCACATGGATAGTTTTTATAAAGATGAACCCCGCCAAGTAGGCACCGAACACAGTGAAGATGAATTAGCTGCGGCTGTTTATAGCTTTGGGCCAAACGGTGAGCACAACAGCGCCGAAGGCACCCGAATCTTCAAAGGAGGAAAAGAAATCGATTTCGGAGCAGGTAAATAAAACGATATTCCCATAAAATTTTAGGCTAACTTTTTGCAATAAGTATTGGAGGTCAGCCTATCTATATGTTGATATTACTTTAATTTTATTCCTGCCGATCCTCTTTTTGAAATAGTAAAATGAAAATAGTCTTTTTCATTTTTTAAATCTGATTTAAAATATTAAAATTAATTTATGTTGAATGGTAAAGAGTTAAAACATCTAAACCGTTGTGTGGAATTGGCCACCAAAGCACTTAAAGACGGTGATGAGCCCTTTGGGTCCGTGCTTGTAGCAGCAGATGGACAAGTGCTTTTTGAAGATTATAATCACGTAGTAACCACGGGCGACCGAACCCAACATCCCGAATTTAGTATTGCTCGGTGGGCAGCTGAAAATCTACGTGAGGAAGAACGAGCCATGGCTACCGTTTTTACTTCCGGGGAACATTGCCCCATGTGTGCAGCCGCACACGGTTGGGTGGGTTTAGGTCGTATTGTGTATGCAAGTTCATCAAAGCAATTAACCGCTTGGATGGCAGATTTAGGCGTATCCGCATCTCCGGTTCAGCCATTAACTATTCAAGAAATTGCTCCTAATATTGAAACAGTAGGCCCGATTTCTGAACTTGCCGAGCAGGTGCGCAAGCTCCATGAGCAGTTCCATAATTCTTCAGAGAAGGAATAGAAACCTGCACTCCTTCTATAGAAAACAGAACAAAACCCGTCATTTTATTCAAAACCCTAATTCCTCAAAGCCCTCTTGTATTCTCTTTTTAAAAGGCCATAAAAGACTACAGGGTATGGAACCTCTTTCAAATAAAATCCATAAAAAAAGCCGACTGTTGAGCCGGCTTTTTACATATAATCTATGCTGCAACATTCACAACATTCACAACATTTTAACATGGTGTGCTAATTTTACTCAGCTTTCTCTTTTTTATTTCCAAAAGCTTCAAATACCATTTTCAAATCGGCAGCCACCTCATCTTTGGTACGGCCTTCGATTCGGTGACGAGGAATCATCGCTTTGATTTCGCCATTCACAAAATAGGCGAATGAAGGGGAAGAAGGCGGATAATCACTAAAGTAACCGCGAGCATGTGCGGTAGCTTCTTTATCCTGGCCTGCAAAAACGGTAACCATATGGTCAGGTTTAGCTTCCGATTGCTCAAGCGCAAC
>JBDNFJ010000119.1:0-5780 GCA_041689895.1 Gracilimonas sp.
AAGAAGTAACGAAAGACAGGAATTCCTTAAACCCGGCATCGTAAACTACGTGCAATTAATAGCGGCGCATGGTGCTACTGCCTCTCG
This sequence comes from Gracilimonas sp., assembly GCA_041689895.1. Taxonomy (GTDB): domain Bacteria; phylum Bacteroidota; class Rhodothermia; order Balneolales; family Balneolaceae; genus Gracilimonas. The sequence goes on from JBDNFJ010000119.1 coordinate 88, forward strand.
CTTTCTGTTTGTTTGTTAGTTGATAACAATACAACCTTTTTAGAAGATATGAGCAGCTCATCCATGCCCTGAATACGTAGCTCAAATTCTTTCCCGCGCAGTTTGTTGATGGCCTCACAAAGTGCTTCATACCGTTTAAGGGGCGTGAGGTTTTTCATATCCACATCCATTTTGCGGATGGTGGGTAAAATTCCGGTAAGTAAAACATCGCCACCCATGGCGCGCACCGTCTCACGAACTACTTCTACCTCTTTATGAAGATTCAATTCCATTCGTGATAAAGAATTCCCCGTAAATTCCAGAGGATCCATGTTAATCTCGAGATTAAATCGGGCAAATTCCGTGGTGTAATTCCCTTCCCCTAAAGCCTCCAGCACTTCCATCGATTTGGGCAACGCCTTGCAGTGGCCATCCACCAAGCAAAGTTCCTGCTCAGCACCAATACGCAAGATATCGGTCTCAAACCAGTCCTCATCCAACATTTTCTTAAGCGCTCGCATATCGCGAAGCACATGCTTCATGAAGGTTTGCGCCTGTTCATTATCGTCCGCAAGTTTTACGCGTTCTTCTCCCATAGCATCAATCCTATATATCGTATAAGTGGCTCGCTAAATACCAATTTTGTCTGTCCTTTTGCAAATTTTTTTAGCAAGGACTTGAGTTTGAGATGGGAATCAATAAAAAACCTTGCTCAACTCCCATCGTTCGGCTGGACGGAAACCAGCAGACCGATTTGCTTTGTGGCTATTTTGCTATAAAATTTTGCACCCAATAACCAAACCATTCACCCGTATTCACTGAATGGCATCAACGTTTACGTTGATTCTAACGCTGCCGTATTTTCCTTTTGTTTCAGCGTTATAAATTTCCAAGATTTTGTCCGTAATGGCCTCAATATAGCCGGCACCTTTTTCGGGCTCTACCTTCAACGTCACTTCCCAGAGAAATTTCTTATTCATCCAGGGGATAGCTGCTGGGGAAGGTCCTAATGCGGCTACATAGGGTGCAACTCGCTCCGCAGAATGCTTCAAGGCATGCGCCGCACGACTGGCATCCTGCTCTTTGGGAGATTTGAGCTCAAACCGAATAAGTCGGGAATAAGGTGGATAATACAGCGGCTTGCGGAATTCCATTTCCTGGCGAGCAAATCCTCTATGATTATGTTCCTTAGCAAATTGAATGGCCGAATTCTCCGGCTGACGTGTTTGCAAAAATACCGTGCCCGGCTTCTCTCCCCTGCCCGATCTTCCCGAAACTTGACTCAGCAACTGGTACATCCGCTCGGTAGCTTGAAATGATGGAAAGGCTAATTCTGTATCAGTATCAATCACCCCAACCACCGTTACATTTGGGAAATCAAGACCTTTGGCTACCAGCTGGGTTCCAATTAAGATGTCGGCTTCTCCTGCACCAAAGGCACCTAAAATACGCTCATGCGCTCCTTTTCTGGAAGTTGAATCACGGTCAAAGCGGAGTACTTTCGCTTCAGGAAATAACTCCGCCAGCTGTTCTTCAATATTTTGAGTTCCGGAACCCTGAATTTTCAGATTGGAAGACCCACATTGCTCACAATTCGTATCTGCGCGCCGGGCATAGCCGGAATAATGGCACATCAACAAATTTTTGCGCTTGTGATACGTGAGGCTTACCGCGCATTCGGGACTTTGAGGAATGTGTCCGCAATCTTCACACTGTAAATAACTGGCGTACCCTCGCCGATTATATAGTAGAATAATTTGTTCTTTTTTTTCCAGAGCCTCTTCCATGGCTAAAAACAGAGGAACGGCTAATTCTCTGCGCATAGCTCCTTTATACTGCTTCAGGTCTAACACTTTTACTTCGGGGAGAGTAGCCGTAGCGTGACGTTTGGCAAGCTCAAGTAAGGTGCATTTTCCTTTGGCGGCCATGTTCAGCGCTTGCATGCTAGGCGTTGCCGAACCCATAATTATAACCGCCTGGTTCATTTTAGCCCGCACAATAGCCGTCTCTCGCGCGTGATATCTGGGGGAAGGGTCCATTTGCTTATAGGAGCTGTCATGTTCTTCATCTAAAATAATAAGTCCCAAGTTTTGAACCGGTGCAAAAACAGCCGAGCGTGGTCCAATGGCAATGCTCTTTTTCCCGGAATGTAAATCTTTCCAGGCCCGTAGGCGTTCGCGGCTGGTCATTCGGCTATGAAGTACTGCTATTTGATTCCCAAAAATCCGATAAAATCGAGAGACCGTTTGTGGGGTGAGGGCGATTTCAGGAACCAATACAATTCCACCTCTCCCGTTTTCAATCACTTGTTTTAGGGCGTGAATATAAACTTCGGTTTTCCCGCTTCCCGTAATACCAAACAACAGATAGTTAGCAAATTCCTGCTCCTTTAGCGATTCACTTATCTGCCCAAAAGCTTTTATCTGATCTTCATTCAGCGTTTTTATGGATTCAGGATCATAATCTAAATGCTCTATTTCCGTTCGTTTCTCAACTTCACTGTAGGTGATCCAACCTTCTTCCTGCAACTTCTTGATGGCGTATGAACTGAATTCCGATTCCTTATTTATTTCAGATTGTCGGAGGGGCAGCCCAAGCTCCATGAACTTTTGCAAGGCTTGAACCCATTTCAGCTTTTGGTCGGCTTCTTTCTCCAAAAACTCTTCGGCGGATTTCACATCTTTTTCGTCGCCTAACTTCCATTCTCTTTCAGTGGCAACGGTGACTTTAAGATCCGGTTCTTCCCAAATCTCGATGGTTTTGTTTTTTAGCAGTTTGGAAAAGTGTTTATTTAAGCCGGTTCCATTCCACCGTTTTTTAGCTTCGTTCAGCGTAGTTTTTGTTGCTGAAATATCTTCTATTACTTCTTTTTCTGATGCATTTAATTCCGAAGAATCCAGCGCATCGGAAATCCATAGATATTTTCTGGATACAAAATTAAGTCCTGCCGGCAATGCGGCCTGGATGGTTTCGCCCCAACTGCCAAAATAGAACCTGGAAATCCATTCGGTTAAATCTAGCAATTCTTGGTTTAAAAGGGGATTCTCATCTAAAATTGCCCGAACCGGTTTTGTTTTGAAGGAAGGCTTTTTCTCATGAACTCCAACAATCACCCCGATGGCAAAGTAATTCCGGAAAGGAACCCACACACGTTCGCCCAGCTGCACGGTTTTTTCGAGCTTCTCAGGAACCTGATATGTAAACTGTTTTCGAACAGCAGCCGGTAAAGCTACATCAACAAAAATGGACAAAATATATGGGTGTTCTTGGATTTATAAAGGAAGGAAAGCTTATCCAATTTAACGGCTTGAATCAACCGATTTATGATAGGATTTAAAAAATAATGGGTTTTGTTTGAAATCAAAGCTTGAGTAAATCCAAAGCGGAACACATAAGCCAATGAGAGGATTCTCAATTCGCGAACAGGCAGAAATTGGGAGAAAGACCGGTTTTCAAAACCATCTTAAAACACCAATAATAAATACAACAATATGATTAATACCGGCAGGGTGAATATAAATCCGCCTCTCCAATACGCTCCTCTCCTTTTCATAACCGTCTCCTTTTAGTCTAATTTGCGGGCCGACCTATTTACTTTCATTTACATTAATTATAACCAAATTGTTCCTTGCTTAAACCGCATGAACATGTCAAATGAACATTGAATATTCAATGTTGAATGTTTACTCTTTCAAAGTCATGTTCTTTTTTGCTGTATTTATGCTCTTTACAAAAATCGAAATGACTTCTTCCGTTTTTTTTAGTACTTGATCCAGCGTTTCATCATTCAAAAGTGGTTTTCTCTGAATGATTTTCATACAGGTTGAGGACTCCCGTAATTCTTTCAAAGCAATCTTAAATTTGTGCACAAAATCCTTTCTCGATTCCGCACTTTTTGCCTCTGAATAGTGAAAGGCAGGAGACGTCCCACTTCGCACCAACTGCTTGGCAAAATGATTCCCTGCATAGGTTTGAAGAAGCTTATCCACTAAGCACATAATGTCAATCGAAAAACGTATCAAACAATCTTCCAAATCATACGTTCTATCTTTCTTCATAAACTTCTTATTTCAATATTGAATGTTCAGTGTTCAAAATTCTTTACCCCAGCCAGCCTTCGCGATCTAAACTGCGATACTGTATAGCTTCAGCAACATGGTTAGATTCGATGCTTTCGGAATGATCCAGATCAGCTACCGTTCTCGCTACCTTTAGGATGCGATCGTACGCGCGGGCAGAAAGTCCCAACGACGTAATGGCTTTTTTAAGAATAGCAGAGCCGGCCTCATTCAATTTGCACACTTTGCGTACCATACGCGTGCTCATTTGAGCGTTTGAATACACGCCCTTCATCCCCATAAACCGTTGTGATTGCACATCCCGAGCTTTAATTACTCGTTTTCTTATATCAGTGGAAGATTCGCCCTTGGCCTTACCCGAAAGCTCTTCGTAACTCACTTTATTCACTTCAATATGTAAATCGATTCTATCTAAAAGTGGCCCGCTTATCTTGCCCAGATATCGCTGCATTTGCATTGAAGAAGTACCATTCATTTCCTGGGGATTATACCAATCTCCTGAGGGAGATGGATTCATGGAAGCCACCAACATGACTCTGCTGGGATACGTAACGCTCATTCGTGCACGCGCGATAGACACAAATCCATCTTCCAATGGCTGACGCATCACCTCTAATGCGCTACGTTTAAATTCCGGTAGTTCATCCAGAAAAAGCACGCCATTATGTGCCATAGAAATTTCGCCTGGCATAGGAATGCTGCCACCACCCACTAAAGCCACATCCGACACCGTATGATGCGGAGAACGAAACTGCCGCTTGGTAATCAACGCTTTCCCCGATTCCAAAATACCGGATACCGAATGAATTTTCGTGGTTTCCAGCGCTTCATCTAACGTAAGTGGTGGTAAAATAGTGGGAATGCGACGAGCCATCATAGTTTTCCCGGAACCTGGAGGACCAACCATAATAACATTATGTCCACCGGCAGCAGCTATCTCCAAAGCTCGTTTTACATTTTCCTGACCGCGTACATCGCTGAAGTCGAGCGGGTTGTGTTTTCCATTTTGTGAAAAATATTGTTCTACATTACAAGTTAATGCCTGCATACTTCCCCTGTTTTCAAGCCAATCTTTTACCTGACTCAGGTGCTCGAATGGGAATACTTCAATATTTTCTACCACCGCGGCTTCACCACCATTTTCTTTAGGAACTACCAGATATTTAAATCCTTTTTTAGCCGCTTCTACGGCTACCGGAAGCACCCCTTTTACCGGACGGATTTTTCCATCCAGCGCCAGCTCGCCAAGTAGCACGGTATCGTCCAGTTTTTCGGTATGAATTTGCCCAGACATATTCAAAATGCCGATGGCAAGGGGTAGGTCAAACGCATTTCCTTCTTTAGGCAAATCAGCCGGCGCAAGGTTTGCAGTGATTCTACCTAATGGATAATACGAACCCGTATTGCGAATAGCCGCTTCTACTCGATCTCGGGATTCCTTAACCGCACGGTCCGGCAATCCCACTAAAAAGAATTTTACCATCCCGTTAGTGTGATGCGTTTCAACATCAATGATTTTGGCATCTACACCAACGGTGGATGCGCAATATACTCTTGAAAGCATGTGTTAGTACCTGAATCTTTTTTATTGTATTTACGTAGTTAGAGCGGTGAGAATCTAATTCCTTACAAAAA
>JBDNFJ010000120.1:0-4411 GCA_041689895.1 Gracilimonas sp.
TAACATGGAGGAATAATCGAGCGCAATCCGCATCACTTGCGAATCGTACACCGGGTCGCCATCGTCGCTAAAAGCAACGGCTCCCCCTTCTTGCAAATCGGCCATTTCGGCAATGGATTTCCCTTTTCGCTCTTTGGTTACACACGCTATGGGGTGCACATCTACCGGCAGTTTTTCCGCCTTTTTTATGATGAATTCCACCACGTCGCGCGTATGAGTAGCCGGCTTGGTGTTGGGCATGCAGGCCACCGCCGTGAATCCCCCAAAAGCAGCTGCTTCACATCCTGTTTTGATGGTTTCTTTATGCTCAAAACCCGGCTCGCGCAAGTGAACGTGCATATCCATCCAGCCCGGAGATACATAAGCGCCATTAAAATCGTACGTTTCCTCTCCTTTTGCTGCCTTCAAGCCGGATTCAATTTCTTTGATAACTCCTTCCTCAATACGAATATCAACGGTGTCTTTACCTTGGTGAGAACGGCTGACGGGCTTAACATTTTTGAGAAGCATACTTCTAATTTTGGGCTTTTAGGTTCGCCCACAAATATACCGTGATTCCTTCCTAAAGCACAAAGATAGAATGGGGGGATTTGGGCATCGGCACAAAGCTCATCCCAAAAATAAAAAAAGGGATGTAGAACGAAAGGTTTCGGTTACTTTATCAACAAATGTTTTATCTGAAACCCATACCTCACAACGAGAGTAAGTTACTTAGTCGGAGCTTATTTACACGCTTTCTGCCTCTGTAGAAATTGCTCCAATTTAGATACAAAAAATCTTCTTACTCAACGGTAAATATAGTTGAAACCGTGTCGCTATCTTGCGTTAAAATAAACGCTTTTAAGGTATAAGAACCGGACACCAGCGGTTCAACATCTCCGCCATTACTAAGATCGATTTTGAAGGTTTCACTTTCTCCCGGATCTAATTCAAAGCTCGTTAGTACAGCTAAACACATTAATCCATGCTGACTGTCAAAAAGTAATTCGCTTCCTTTCTTCACCATATATCCATATTGGCAGCTTGATGAAAAACCATACGTTTCTTTCTTATTTGTCACATTGGTTAGGGTGAAATCTGCTTTGATATTCTGCATCACTTCTATTTTATCCGCAGTTATGTTAAGCATCATTGCTTCATTTGATTCGTTATCAGATCCAAGAAATGGTATCGTATCACAGGATGGAAACAAAAAAACAAACGGTAACAAAAACATTAATAATCTCATGACAGTCTCCTTTAAATTTTCCACTAACCCAATATAACCATCGCATGTCATTATCGAAAAATGGATTTAAATACCTTCAGCAATAACAATGGGTATTTCTTAGGTATAAAAAAAGGCCAGTAATTAACGGGCCCAGATAAGGTGCCCTTACTTTCTCCGAAAGAAACCATCCGCTGACCTTACTGAGAATACCAATCATCGAACCCTTATGCTCCTTGCAAAGTCTCGGCTTCAAAGGCAGGGGTCACCTACCGTTTCAAATGTTTAGGCCTGTTCTTTTTTGGGGAGCAACCGTACTAATAAGAGTCCTAATAGTGAAGTAAGGGCCAGTATGGTTAATGCAAGAGATGCCGGTTCTATAAATAATTTAACCAGATAAATCATAATCACGCCTCCTACATGACTCGAAAGCATCACAAAGCCGACGGCTGTGCCGTGCTGGTGAACATCAAAATGCTTCTCTGTCCAATCCAAGATAACAGGGAAACCGGCGAGGAGTAAAAATCCACAGGAAACTAACCAAAATATAACCCACGGAAGCCACTGCCAAAGCGCAATTGCGAAAAATGTGGCCGATGTAACAAATAGAGCAATGGTCATGTAGGTTCTGCGGGCATCTTTGCGAGCAACTAATGAAGGCAAAAAGGTGGAGCCTATTATTCCCGATAAAATCATTAGGGCAAGCAGCGAACCGCTCGTCGTTCCCGGAATATCAAATTGCAAAAAGATGGGCTCAATCCAGGTGCTAAGTACGTCGAAGAGCCCAAGCCCGATGGCCAATAATCCACTCAATATCCATAGAAATTTGTCTTTAAATAAATGGCTTAATTGTACCGCATCATCCGATTTAGCTTGGGATATCTCCTGCATTTCTCCTGCTTTAAAAATATAAAATATCCACATCATGCTAATTACCGAAGGTACTGCAAATACAAGATATACCATCTTTAAATCAGCATTTGAAAAGATGAGCGGGCTTAGCACCATGGCAAATATAATCCCAAAAAACATAGACACACTGGCTATTGAAATAGCCAATGAACGGTGCTTCTCCGGGAAATTGCGACTCGCAAAGGCAGCCATTGCGTTCACAATAAAGGGTTGTCCGGCAGCGAGTACACACTGAATGGCTAATTGCCAAGAGTAGCTAAAGGGAAACAGAAAACGAGATATAGCCCCCAAGCCAACGGTTAGGGCTCCTAAACCAAGCGCCCATTTAAAGTGTGAATCAATGAGTCGGCCAGCCGGAAAAGCAACAACAATATAAATAATGGGAAATACGGCCGTCAATGTGCCAATTTTACCAACGCTGACTCCCATTATTTTTGCCAAATCCGTAGTAATTGGCGAGAAGCTTACCCACAATATTTGGGAGCTAAAAATAAGCAACGAGTACCCTATTAAATTAGCCCAGCGCTTCAATTCTGCCCTTTTTATTTAACACATCCATATTTAAAAGATTCTCAATCTATCAGGTTGTTTCTGAAGTAAAAAGCTCGTTCGTAATATATAAAAATGCCTCTGAGCTGATTGCGGGCGGCAGCAGATGCAACAGCTCATTTATATCGGCCATTTCATTGGGTAACATACCCTCTTCGCTAATGCCCACCATTTGTAATAATGATTGAATCATTTGAGGGCTCATGGGGGTTTCGCTTTTTCCCAGACCGGCAAGCAGTGGTTGAACTTTTTCTATTAAAGATTCACGGGGATTGGCTTTCACTTCAGCCATGGCCTCTTTTAACTGTTCGAAAAAAGTATCGGCTATCTCCTCGCTCACGGGGGTAAGCGTTAAGTGGATGGTCGGTTCAAACTTTTCATTTCCCGGTTGAACCTGAATATACCACCCCTTCTTGCGCATAACATCAGCCAACTGATAGATGTCCGTGGTTTTGGATGCAAAAGAAATCAGGCTGGCTTCAGGCTCACCCAACACATACACCTCATCCAGCTCCCCAAACTTCTGGAGCATCCTGTCTTTTGTTTGATACATTTTTTCAAAAATTTCTCTATACCCTTCCTCCCCAATATAATGCATCGTGGCCCAACAGGCTGCCAGCGGACCACCCGATTTGGTAGATTGAATGGTCGTATTTATAACAGGGTATCCTGTCCAGTTGGTGCACGTATAAAACTGATATTTCCGCAATTCTTTATTGCGGTACAAAACAACGGAAGCTCCTTTTGGCGCAAAAGCATATTTGTGTAAATCAACGGAAAGAGAAGTAACGCCGGGCAGCGAGAAATCAAAGGCGGCTACCTCGTGTCCAAGTTTTTTAAAATAGGCCATTAAAAAGCCCCCAATACAGCCATCTACATGCAGCCAAAGGTCATGCTTCAATGCAATTTCACTCAGTGTCTCAATTGAATCTGAAACCCCGTGAGAATAATTTACGGCCGAGCCCACCAGCATAATGGTGTTTTCAGTAATGTGATTACTCACAGCTTCCGTATCTACTTTAAACTCATCATTAACCGGAACCAACACCGTGTTTATATTTAGATAATGTGCTGCTTTATGAAAAGCCGCATGTGCCGTTTCAGGTAAAATAATTTCCGGGTTTTTGATGGCGGGCTTCTGAGCGCGGGCATAATCTCTGGCCGCTTTAACAGCCAAAATGATACTTTCAGTGCCCCCACTGGTAAACGTTCCCGCTAAAGTTTCGGGCTGATCCGAGAAAAGTGAAGCGGTTTCAGAAACAATATCATTCTCCATTTTTAATAAACTCGGAAACACCGAAAAATCCAATCCGTTATGATTGGCGAACATTTTATACGCTTCCATCGCAACCTGTTCAAGTTCGGCAAGCCCACTGTCGTACACATAAGCCCACACTTTTCCGCCTTTGGTATTTAAATCATTTTGCTGGAAGGAAGTCAGATGCTGTAAGATTTCATTTTTGGACATGTGAGATGCATTCATGCTAAAGCCTGCTTTGTGGATGAGTAATTTGATGGAATATAAAAGATATAAACTACCATTTTATCTTTAATTGGAACCTGCTTCAAGAAAGCTTTTTAGCGGGAGTATCAAACAGTAAAATTAATGGAAGCAGCGAATGATAAAGCAACTATTCTCATTCCTTTTGATGCCTGGCTTTCTGGTTAAAAAAGCCGAGCAATCCATTAAAAGCAAACTGACTATGTTTAAACACGTACATCCCTATCCTCCTTTTATACCCA
>JBDNFJ010000121.1:0-2507 GCA_041689895.1 Gracilimonas sp.
CCAAGGGAAGCTGCACCGGATGCACGAAAGGCTAAACTGTAATTATTGGCACCTAAATCAACATATTGGCGGAAGTCGCCCAGTATAGAAACGAACCGGGGAGAATTATCTCCCATCCCGGGACTACCGGATAGCCCGATAGAGTATCTCCGGCCGGCTCTTGGGGTTAAAAACCCGGGCAGGGTCTTGTCCGTCGTAAAAATTACCTCGGGATATAAGAAAAAGCTTTTTTGATTATTGGGTTGATTGCCTTGATTGGAAGCCCCCCTATAGTAATCGTTTACCGAATTATAATCTCGAGTGATGCCTAAAGCCGAGAAACTAAAATCAAACCGCTTAAATTTATTCAGCGGATATTGAATGTTAACTCCTCCTCCAAAAGTTCTAAAACGAATGATCTCCCCAAAAATGGTTTGATATCGACGGGCAGAATGGAAATAGGAAAAGAAGTAGTTGGTTCGGTGCTTCAAGTATCCATACTGGACGGAATAGTCACTATTCCGGAGATCTGTTACAAAATTTGTACCTAACGAAAGCTGATGATCTCCTAAAAGATCGCTGATAACAAACTGCGTGAGTGCATACGAGCCATAGGTAGAAGCTACAAAAGTGGGATTATAGGCGATGTCTGTGGTAAATCGGAGCCGATATTCCTTGGGTTGATACCTACCGTCATTGGTGATGTTATCTTCGGGAGTAAAGCTTTCAACATCCTCAAGTACTAAGGTGGTATCCTCCATTACTTCGGTGCTAAATACATAATTTCTAAAATCGATATTCCCGGATTCCTTCTCGTTTTGGTCCTTTTTCTGAGACTTATCTTGTTGCTCATTCTCGTTGCCCTTTTCTTCATCACCTTTATTTGTTGTTTGGGCAGTCTGCTCTAAGTCCGCGAGCTTTTTACTTTTCAGACCAAGTCCATTGGCAAACATTTCACGTGCATATAACGTAGCCGGAACGCGAGTAGATCTATCTTCTTTTGCCCGTCGTTTAGCCCAGTAGTTTAAGGAAAGCGCTTTATCTTTCTTGCGGTCGAAAGGAGAACGTAACAGAAACACATCCAGATATCCTTCATTAATAGAGTTGAAGGCCAGACGACTGCCATCACCGCTAAGTGAAATTTGAGAGGCGCCAGTTTGTAAATTGGTTAATGGTGCTGACGTTCGAGTGTCTAAATTATACTCATAGATATTAGGAATTCCGTTTTCATCGGAAATATAAATCAGGCGACCATCACGAGTTGTTTGTGGATTTTTCTCACTCCAAAGCAGTGTTTTGGTTAAACGTGTTGCCGTTTCTGCACCCAACCGAACTCTAAATATGTCGGTTTGATACATGTTCTTATCCCCCAACAAATTATAGTTGACGGTATAAGTGTGAAGCTTCACTTTATCGCCTCGGTCGGAAGTAAAATAAACCGTTTCTGAATCCGGCCCCCAAATGGGTTCAGTATCTGAAAAGAAATCACCGGTTATATCGCTTAGCTTTTGTTTGGCGAAATTGTAAATAAAGATATCCTGATATGGGCCAACATTCCCATCAAAAGCCAGCTTCGTACCGTCGGGTGACCAGGCCACAGAGCCGATGGCATCCAGTGCCGGGATTTTGACTTTCTCTACTTTACCGGTGTTATAGTCGATTACCGCAATATCATCCCTTCCTTTCGATTTCGTAGAAAGAGCGATCTTACTCCCGTCAGGAGACCAGGTAATATTTGGGTTTAAGATATTCAACTCTTCAAATTCAGGATTATCCTCTCCCCTAATCAGCGTCTTTAGCTTTTTACCGTCAATGGCGCTGATGGCAACCACATCAAAATATCCTCGCTTATTGGTGATAAAAGCAACTTTATCGCCTTGGGGTGAAATAGCGGGACTTGTATTGTAAGTCCCAAATTCACCACGTTCGGTGAGCAGGTTTGCAATCATATCGGCCCGTTCACGCTCAGCTACCTCGGGGTAATACCGTGATTGAAGCGCATCTTGCCAAACTTTTGAAAGTTCTTCCATATTTAATCCTAATGACTGCTGTAAACCGGCTTCAACGCTTCGGGTAGTTTTAATGCGTTGAAGGATTTCCGCAATCTTTTGCCGCCCATATTCTTCTACAATATAGTTCCAAAGCGATTGCCCGCCACGATATGCGTAATAACCACTTAGATATGGAATGGGAGGTAAATAGTTATTGATAACAGCATCCCGAATATACATATCGGTGTTTGTATCCCAGCCAAGCGCTTCATACTCCGCTAAACCTTCTTCAAACCAAAGTGGAAACTGTAGCTGAATATTATTCCGAATAATGGAATTAATAGTTCCACCGTAAAACATATCATTAAAAACCGCATGTACCAGCTCGTGGTGCAGTGTTCGGCGGAAGTCTGCGTAACTTCCGTCAAAGGGTATCGTCATCCGGTTTTTCATTTTATCGGTGACTCCACCAATACCTTCTGCACTGGTAGGCAGGTTTACGACATTTGTTTGGGAGAAGTCGTTGTGGGAATCATA
>JBDNFJ010000122.1:0-5344 GCA_041689895.1 Gracilimonas sp.
AGTAGTTTTAATAAGTAATCAAGATGGTCCTTTAGATATTTATGTTGCGGATCCCAGTGAAAATGGAAGGGGGTTTTCAAACTTTAAGCGCCTCACTCAGGATGATTACTCCGAACAACACCCTACTATTTCTCCTGATGGAACTCAAATTGCTTTCACCAAAAATGGGAATATCTGGATGATAGATGCGGATGGCAGAAATGAACAACAAATCACCAAAAGCGGATATGATTTTAAACCCGTTTGGTTGCCAGAACAACACAAACTCGCATTCACCAGTACTCGTGATGGGCGGGCGTAAATCTATACTATCCAAAACGATGGTTCAAGCCTAAAGCATGTTGAAACCGAAAATCCATTATATACCGGAAACTCACAGGCAAAAGCGAGTGCGCTCTACACCGGCAAGGATAAAAGAAAACGCTCTGATTATATTCTTACCGGAGTTATGGGAAGCAGCGATTTAAGAAATATCGTGCTAATTGATTTGGACACGGAAGGAAATGCACGTATTAAAGCCCTCACAGATAATAAGACACTGGAATATGCTCCTTCGTGGTCCCCGGATGGAACCATTGTAACCTCCATTATACAGGGAGCTCGAGGTAATTTCAATCTTCAATCCATAGATGTGGAGACCGGAAAAGTGATTGCAACCACAAATTTTGACTTTGGATTTATTAATGCTCAAGCCAATCCCAACTGGCTACCCGATGGCTCCGCGCTGTTATTCTCCAGCCTGGACTCCGGAATGGGAAGAGCAAAAAGAGCACAGGGCTATAATTCAAGCCGGTCAAATAAACCACGCCCTATTATCGATGTTGATACGGATGTGACAGATTATACGGTATTGTACGCCTCTTTGAGCCCGGTTATAGCCTGGTAACAGTTCTATTCACGATACCTTATTATTTATTCTATCATCAAACCCTCCAAAGGTTTAGAAAATCCTTGGAGGGTTTTCTATTATTCATTCAACGAGTTTCTCTTATCTCAGCTTTTTAAAGCTTTTACTATGGTTGCTATATTCCACTGCTTAAACTAAAGCTTCAAATAATATTGAATATTTCTTTCCCCACCTCCCCAATTCTATCCCATTTCCTAGCAATTAAGCATTTTAATTCGATGGTATAGGTGCTATATTCCCAACCCCAAATTTGAACCTCAAAAAAAGACGAATGAGCGTATTAGTTGGAAATGATACCCGCCTGATTGTACAAGGATTTACCGGAAGCGAAGGAAGCTTCCATGCCGAACAAATGATTGAATATGGCACCAACGTTGTTGGTGGTGTCACTCCCGGCAAAGGGGGGCAAACCCATTTAGATCGACCCGTTTATAATACTGTTGCCGAAGCTGTGAAGGAAGTGCAAGCCAATACTTCCATTATTTTTGTACCACCAGCTTTTGCCGGAGATGCCATAACGGAAGCTGCTTTTGCCGGCATCGATGTCATCATTTGTATCACCGAAGGTATTCCTGTTAAGGATATGATTGTAGCTAAGCAAATAGTGAAAAGTCACGGCGCTACGCTTATTGGCCCGAACTGTCCGGGCGTGATTACTCCGGGTGAAGCCAAAATTGGTATTATGCCGGGTAAAATTTTTACCCCCGGTAAAGTGGGATTAATTTCCCGTTCCGGTACGCTTACTTATGAAGCCGTTGACCAGCTTACTAAAGAAGGTCTTGGACAAAGCACGGCTATTGGTATTGGCGGTGATCCGGTTATTGGCACCACGCATCTGGATGCGGTTAAAATGTTGAACGACGATCCTGATACCGATTCTATTGTGCTGATTGGTGAGATTGGCGGAACCGCTGAAGAAGAAGCCGCGGCATGGATTAAAGATAATTGCAAAAAACCGGTTGTTGCTTTTATAGCCGGATCAACGGCACCTCCTGGACGTCGAATGGGACATGCAGGTGCTATTATCTCCGGTGGAAAAGGAACGGCCCAAGAGAAGAAAAAAGCACTGGCTGAAGCAGGAATTACCGTAGTTGAAAGTCCGGCTGAAATTGGTGCAACACTTAAGAAAATGCTGGAAACAGCCTGATAGAATTTGTTTTGTTGTTTATAAAACCCTTGTTTCTGAGAAAGAAGCAAGGGTTTTTTATTTACATTAATTACAATACATTCTTGCATTAGATAGGTTTGTAAAATCAATCTTTTGGCCAAGCTTATATTCTTGAATCTCTAATTTATTATATCCAATGAAATTTTTATCTCTTATCCCTGTACTCGTCGTAAGCGCACTCTTGTTGGCTATGAACGCCTTTCATGTCCAAAAACCGGATATTATCACTAAAAAAGAATGGGGTGGAAAACCGATGACGAAAGAGATGGCAACTCACGAAATAACCCACATCACTATTCATCATGGCGGCGTTGAGTTTCCGGAGGGAAAAGATCCTATTAAATACATGCGGAGCCTGCAAAGGTTCAGCCAAAAAGATAAAGGATGGGCCGATATTCCTTATCATTTTTGCATAGACCTGAATGGAAAAATATATGAAGCACGGCCTTTGGAATATCCCGGCGATACGAATACCGAATATGACCCAACGGGGCATGCATTAATTAATGTAATGGGAAATTATGAAATACAAACTATTAAGCCGGAACAGTTAGAAGCGATAACGCATCTAAGTGCTTGGCTGGCTCAAGAATATGACGTACCAACCGATTCTATTGCCGCCCATAAAGATTACTCCGATCAAACCGTGTGTCCCGGAAAAGACCTTTACAAGTATTTCGAAAATGGCACTATTGCGAATACAGTTGATTCGCTACTGCACCGGAAATAAAGTAAAGTATGGAATAGCCGACTTTACAAAATCAACAGAGGGGTTGCCTGAAGTCAAAACATCCTACTAAATAATGGTTCCGTCGGGGATCATCTTATTTTTCCTAACAATGACAATACCATCTCTTACGTAGTGGTATTTATGCTCTCCATCATCAAGATGATTACCTCCTGCTATACGCACATCATTTCCAATGCACACATTTCTATCTATAATAGAGTTACTGATATAACACCGTTGTCCGATGCCCATGGGCGGTTTCTCGGGGGTAGCTTTTTCAATCACAGAACGATCTTGGAAAACATCGTTACCCATAAGAATGGAATTTTCTATCGTCGTACCTTTACCAATCCTCGAGCGAATACCGACCACCGTACGAACAATACGGCTGGCCTCTACAATACATCCTTCCGCCATTAAGGTATTTTCTAAGGTAGTTCCCATTATTTTTGAAGCTGAAAGTAAACGGGCACGTGTATAAAGAAAATTATCATTATCGTACAAATTAAAATCGGGTACAACATCGGTCAGTGCAAGATTAGCCTCGAAGAAAGACCGAATGGTTCCGATATCGGTCCAATAGCCTTCAAATTCGTAACTACTTACTCTCTTTTCACCTTCAATACATTTAGGAATCAATTCTTTCCCGAAATCAGTGGCATCCGGATTATCATCAAATAATTTCTTCAATACATCCCGATTAAAGATATAAATACCCATGGAGGCCAAATAATCTTTTCCCTGTTCATGATATCTATCCGGCACTTCAGATTTCCAATTAGCCAGCTCCTCTTCATCTGGCTTCTCAACAAAGCTCTCAATCATCATATCCGCATTGGTTTTCATAATTCCAAAACCGGTGGCATCTTCAGCCGTTACTGGGATGGTAGCTACCGTGAGGCATGCATTTTTCGCAATATGCCGCTCTAACATCTTGCCATAATCCATTTGGTATAGCTGGTCCCCAGATAAGATCAGAACATACTCATGCTCGTGATGTTCCATGTGATGAAGCGACTGGCGAACCGCATCGGCTGTACCCTGAAACCAAGCCGTGCTTTTGGGGGTTTGCTCCGCCGCCAGTATATCTACAAAGCCATTGCTGAAAGCATCAAAATTATAGGTATTTTTGATGTGCCGATTGAGTGAGGCTGAATTGAATTGCGTAAGCACATAAATACGGCGAATATCAGAATTCAGGCAGTTTGAGATGGGAATATCCACCAATCGATATTTACCGCCTACCGGTACGGCCGGTTTCGATCTATGATCGGTTAATGGAAAGAGCCGGGTTCCTCTTCCTCCTCCTAAAATAATTGCAATAGTTGATAACTTTTTCATGAAAAATCTATTTTCGTGTTAGTAATTTGTACATTTTTATATATTCCTGAGCCGAGCGCTTCCAGGAAAAATCTAACTTCATTATGGTACTTAATACAGTCGAATATTTCTTTGAATCTTGATATAAAACCACCGCGCGATTGATAGCATCGGAAGCCGCCTCCAAACTAAATTCATGAAAAGTGATTCCATAGCCTCCCTCCTCTCGAATATCGATTACTGTGTCCTTTAATCCCCCAATAGCACGAACAATCGGAACCGTTCCATAACGCATCGCAAACATTTGATTGAGCCCACACGGTTCAACCCTGGAGGGCATCAGGATAAAATCAGATCCCGCATATATTTGATGTGCAAGCTGCTCATTGTATTCCAATGTGGCATCAAAATAACCCATGTGATCATTTTCCATGTGTGCAAAAATTTGATGAAGCTGTGGATCACCGGTTCCCAATAACACGAAATTCACTTCCTGATCAGAATATATGATCTTTTTTAATAGATCGGGCAACAGATCGGCTCCTTTTTCACGAACTAATCGACCTATAAAAGCGATGGTTGGAAGCTCGGGATTGAGGCTAAAACGCTTGCACAGGAATTCTTTGTTTTGCCGTTTTCCCTTTTTACGATTTTGAAACCCGAAATTAAATTCAAGTAGCTCGTCCTTAGTGGTATCCCAAACTTCGTTATCAATACCATTCAAGATTCCGGTCGATTTCTGCCTTTCTTGCTGAAATAATAGTTCTAAGCCATTGCTGTTTTCTGTCAGTTCCGTCATATAATTTTTTGAAACAGTGGTGATACTCCAAGCCGACTTCAACCCTGCTGCCAGTGAATTTAATCGGCCATTCCAGTCTAAAAACCCAACATCATCAATATTGAAAGCGGGCAACAGTTTATAATTTTCGAGATCGTATTCTCCATGATATTCGGCATTATGCACGGTTAGTATGGTGGGGATTTGCGCCATATTCCGATACCGGTTACAATGCGATATCATAAAAGGTACCAAGCCGGTGTGATGGTCGTGGCAGTGGATTATCTCGGGCTTCTTCTTTCGCACTTTTAGCCATTCCAGTGCGGCAATCTGGAAGCTCACAAATCGCTCGAGTTCATCCCAATAACCGTGGCCCGACCATGGATCTATATAAATTCCCGGCCGATCAAATCTTCCCGGTATATCAATCACATAAAATGG
>JBDNFJ010000123.1:0-5418 GCA_041689895.1 Gracilimonas sp.
ATTAATTTTGTTGGTTGATGATTTTCGCCGCAGCTTTAGCAAAATAAGTGGCTATCAAATCGGCGCCCGCCCTTTTAAAAGCAATGAGCGATTCCATCATCGCTTCTTCTTCATTCAACCATCCTTTTTCGGCGGCCGCTTTAATCATCGCATACTCGCCGGATACATTATATACCGAAACGGGAATATTGAATTGCTGCTTTACCGCGCGGAGCACATCCAAATACGGCATGCCCGGTTTTACCATCACAATATCGGCACCTTCCTGAATATCCATTTCCACTTCCCGCAAAGCTTCTTCCACATTGGCGGGATTCATTTGGTAGGTTTTCTTATCTCCAAAACCGGGAGCCGAACCCAAAGCATCACGAAAAGGACCATAAAATGATGAAGCATATTTCACGCTATACGCCATAATACCCGTTTCCTCAAATCCGGCCTCGTCCAATAACTGGCGTATAACACCAATTCGACCGTCCATCATGTCGGAGGGCGCAACCATATCGGCGCCCGCTCGGGCGTGACTCAGCGCCATTTTCGCCAACACTGCGATCGATAAATCATTTACAATCTCGCCCTCTTCCACAATTCCATCATGTCCGTAGGAAGAATATGGATCCATGGCCACATCAGTCATCACAAATAAATCGGGATGCTTTTCTTTGATGAAACGAACCGACTCCTGCATCAACCCTTGATTATTAATGGCCTCGGTACCTTTGTTGTCTTTTTTTGATTCAGGTACTTTCACAAAAAGCAATACCGAGCGGATGCCGGCTTCCATCAGTTCTTCCAGCTCCTCTTCCAGCCTATCCAACGAATACCGAAAATAATCGGGCATGCTCGGAATTTCTTTCTTCTGATTTTCACCTTCCATGATAAATATCGGAGCAATAAAATCAGATGGATGCAGTCGATTTTCCTGCATCATTTCGCGGATGGCATTATTTTGGCGGTTGCGACGTAATCTAATTTCCGGGAAATTCATATTCTGTTGACTTTCATTTCAATTTTCATTCCTATAACTAACAAAACAATTAGCTCTTCAAATTCCTGTTATCCAGCTTTAAAAAAGCATTCCCTGAAGCTGCAGCCTATTCTCAATAATTGATCCAATCAATAGGTTTCAAATGAGCCACCAACTCGGCTTCCGGACTTCCTGGTTCGGGATAATGATCATATTCCCATCGCACCTGAGGCGGCAGGCTCATCAAAATAGATTCAATTCGGCCGTTTGTTTTCAAACCAAATAACGTGCCTCGGTCATGAATGAGGTTAAATTCTACATATCTGCCTCGGCGAATTTCCTGCCACTTGCGCTGTTCTTTCGTGTATTCGTGATCTTTCCGCGCTTGGAGAATGGGGATGTAGGCATCGGTGAAGGCAAAACCCGCAGCTCTGCAAAACTGATACAATTCATCCGCAGAACGCTCTTCGGTGGGGCGCTGATAATCAAAAAACAACCCTCCAATGCCCCGACTTTCATCACGATGAGAGTTATAAAAATAACTATCGCATTCGGCCTTAAACTTGGGATAATATTCCGTGTCAAACCGATCACAAATTTCCTTATGTACCTGATGAAAATGCCGCGCATCTTCCGGAAATAAATAATAGGGAGTTAGGTCAGCCCCGCCGCCAAACCACTGATCTTTCAGCTCACCGGTTTCCTTATCATACAATTCAAAATAACGGTAATTGGCGTGAACCGTGGGGGCAAACGGGTTTCGGGGATGAATGACCAAAGAAACGCCCGTCGCAAAAAACTCGGATTCAGGTACTTTAAATTTCTTCTGCATGGCTTCGGGCAGCGCCCCTCCCACCGAAGATACGTTCACTCCGCCTTTCTCAATTACTTCCCCATCTGTAATAACACGCGTGCTTCCGCCACCAAAACCTTCTCGTTCCCAATCCTCGATGAGAAAAGACTCCGTGCCATTCATCTCTTCAAGCGCACTGCAAATATGCTGCTGCACTTCCGACACAAATGCCGAAAATTCTTC
The DNA here is from genome assembly GCA_041689895.1 of Gracilimonas sp. Lineage (GTDB taxonomy): Bacteria > Bacteroidota > Rhodothermia > Balneolales > Balneolaceae > Gracilimonas. The sequence goes on from JBDNFJ010000123.1 coordinate 2,004, forward strand.
TTTTTTAGATGTCAGGTTTTGGTGTTCCATGAGGTTGTTTACTGAATCTCTTTGTCCATACGAGTATTAGAACTCGCCCTTTCATTCTGAGTTTCTGTACTCCATATTATTGGTTTGGAAATCAGTATCCATTAATATCGGTATTTCTTCACGGTATCTATAAAAGCTTTGGCATGCTCAACCGGGACGTTCGGCAAAATACCGTGACCTAAATTCGCAATGTAGTTTCCTTTCCCAAATCGGTGCATCATTTCGTTTGTTTCAGCTTCAATTTGATTTGGTTTCATCAGCAATTTCGACGGATCAAAATTCCCCTGAACTACTTTATCGCCGGCATATTCGCGGGCCTGCTCGGGTGTGCATCCCCAGCCGATCCCAAAACCGGCTACATTTGTTTGCGCAAAAAGCGGATAACTCCACTCCGCATCCTTGCAAAACATAAGGAGCGGCACGCCATAATCCTCGGCTGCAATGCGCTGCAAATGCGGCAAGGCATGTTTTTTAAAATCATCGTAACCCAAAGCCGCCGCCCACGACTCAAACACCTGAAGTACTTGCGCCCCGGCTTTCACCTGCTGATGCAAATACTGAATAGTTTGGTCGGTCATCACTTTCATCAACTTTTGTGCGGCCTCCGGCTGTGAGAATAAAAATGCTTTTGCCGTAGAAAAAGTCTTTGAGCCCTGCCCTTCCACTAAATAGCAAAATAACGTCCACGGAGCTCCCGCAAAACCGATGAGCGGAACCCTTCCATCCAGCGTATTTCGAGTGAGTGTGAGCGCCTCATACACGTATGAAAGCTGCTCTTCAGCGGGAGTGATCTCCAGCTTATCTACCTGTTCCACCGTCCGAATTGGATTCGGGAGATAGGGACCGAATCCGGGTTTAAGCTGCACTTCTACGTTTAGGCATTCCAGCAGTACCAAGATATCTGAAAACAAAATCGCCGCATCGGTTCCTACAATGTCAACGGGTTGAATGGTGATTTCACAAGCAATTTTAGGAGTTTTCACTCGCTCAAAAAAGCTATATTTTTTCTTGATCTCCATATATTCTGGAAGATAACGGCCGGCCTGACGCATCATCCATACGGGGGGACGTTCCGTTTCTTTTCCTTCCAAAACATCTAACAACAGTCGGTTTTTCAATTCGGGAAATGCCATTAATCAGTTAAAATAAGTTTGGATGGATTGGCCCAAGCAATCCAAGGTTGAATGTTCAGGCATGATGCAATTATTAAATCCGGCTGCATTTGCGGCGGCTTCTGTGGTTGACCCAATACAAAAAACCTGTGTTTTATCATTGATTTTATTTTGCTCGGAAAACGTTTTAACCGCGCTTGGGCTCATAAATACGATACCCTGATAGTTGGAAGTATCCAAAGAACGTGGAGTTCGTTTGGTGTTATACACTTCGATGGAAGTCACCGTTGTTTGTTCTCCAAGCAGCGCATTCAAATCACCTGCTTTTAAGTTGCCACAAAAATGAACTACGTGCTTCAGGCTCAGTTTCTTCATCTTTTTTGCAAGTGAAACGAGGTTGTACTCCTCCGGAACCGTGACATCAAAATTCAGCTTTTCAAGCTTTTTGCCTGTTTTAGAACCTATTGCAAAAATATGTTCTGGAGGTTCAAGATTACTAATCGCCGGTTTAACCGCTTTCACTGCTTTTTTGCTGGTAAAAACCCAAGCATCCGTTTTTTCGGGAAGTTGGTCCATCCACATAATCGGTAACATATATTCGAAGGTAATAAAAGGGACGATGTCGATAGAAAAACCATCATTCTTCAGGTTTTCCTGTTCCTTTTCCGACAGCTGAGTGGTAAACAAAAGAGTGGTTTTTTCGGTGCTACTCATTATTCCGCCCGTGGGTTAACAGCTCTATCGCTCCTTCTTCTTTCAGCAATCGTGCCCATTCCTGCCCTTTTTGAGCACCGGCCTCTGCCACCGGAATCGCCCGTTCCACATCTACTCGTTTTGAACCATCCAGAGCTAAAACTGCGCCTTTAAAATGTAAGAGCTCGCCTTTGATGGTTGCATGTGCACCTACCGGTGAAGAACACCCGGCTCCAAGCTCATTCAGGAAAGCCCGTTCAATATCGACGCAAATTCTAGTGGGGTGATCCTGGATTTTCTCAAACAGTTTTCGATAGTCTGTATCTTTCCGCGCCACCATGCCAACTGCTCCCTGAGACGGTGCCGGAATCATCCAATCCAGTACTTCAGATATCCGATTTTTGTAGCCAATGCGTTCTAATCCCGCATAAGCAAATATGGCTCCATACCAATCGCTTGCATCAACTTTAGCCAAACGGGTGGGCACGTTTCCTCTCAAACCAACAACTTCATCTGCCGGGAATCGGTTTTTCCAGAATGCGGTTCGGCGGATACTTCCCGTTGCAATAATGCGATGATTTGATGCAGTTTCTTTTATGGGTTTTACCAGTGAATCGGTAGGATTTCCTCGCTTTAGCACGGAAACCAGTTCCAGTTCTTCCAAGAATATCGTGGGCACGTCCTTTAGAGAATGAACGGCCAAGTCAATTTCTCCGCTCATTAGCGCCATATCCAATGCTTTTGTAAATATGCCTTTATCCCCCAATTTGTGGATCGGAGCATCCTGCTCTTTATCACCGAACGATTCAATTTCTACGAGCTCGGTTTCCACTCCTTGTCCCTTAAGATGCTCACCGACCGTCCGGGCTTGCCAAAGTGCTAAGGTGCTTTTTCGGGTGCCAATTTTAAGCTTCTTCATGGGTCTTCTCAAACTCTTTATCTATTTGATTGATATGAATAGCCATGATTTTTTTCTTGATACGCCGGGTCATTTCTTCCGCCTCGGCATAAGAACTTTCATCCATCTTATTTTTTATCCGATCCAGCTCCTTATCGGTGATATCGCTCAAACGATGATCAATTTCCTTAATTCGGGGAAGCAAGTACAACGAACGATGTATAGTTTTTAGGAAACCTTTTTTCTCTTCCTTAATAATGCGCTCGATTACCGGAATAGCTTGTTTCCTTTCTTCCAACGCTTTTTGATTTTCTTCGTGAATGGAATCCATATCTATCAGTGTAACGCCTTCCAACTCAGCTACGTTGGGAGCAACATTCCGGGGAACGCTCAGGTCAAGTATGAGCTGATGCTTTTCTATTCCCTGAAAATGTTTGGGAAATAAAATAGGTTCGCTTGCACCGGTGGCTGAAATGATGAGATCCGCTTTTTTGATCTCGTCTTCTAAATCAGTGAACGAATGGGCCTGAATGTCGAATGAGGTAGCCAGCTTTTTAGCGCGGTCAATCGTCCGGTTTACAACCGAAATATGTTCGGCCCCGTTAGAAACCAGATTCTTACACGAAACCTTGCCCATTTTACCCGCGCCCACCAACAGCACTCGGACCTTACTCAGGTTCGG
>JBDNFJ010000124.1:0-4509 GCA_041689895.1 Gracilimonas sp.
AAAGATGGAAAGCCTCAGGATGGAATAGACGCTTTTACGGTAGATATGGCCAAACAAGTTAAAAAGCCTGCACTGGAAAGAAACTCCCCTCTTTACATTGCAGAGAAAGATGGCGAAACCTACTTCATCATACCTCTTAGAGGAACCGGACTTTGGGGACCTATCTGGGGATATGTCTCTCTCGAAAGTGATTTAAAAACAATACATGGTGCTATTTTTGACCACAAAGGAGAAACACCCGGGCTTGGTGCTGAAATCTCAAAAGAACCTTTTGAAGCTCAATTTAAAGGCAAACAAATTCTTGACAGCCAGGGCAATTTAACCGGAATTGATGTTAGGAAAGGAGATGCCTCCGCTGCAAATGAAGTGGACGGCATAAGTGGAGGTACCATTACCTCGAACGGCGTAGAAGAAATGATTGCTGATTGCTTGCAAGCATACATCCCCTATTTAAAAGAATATACCGGTTTCAGTAGTGCTACCGCATCTGCTGCAACCAAATAACGAAGAATAAACGGCGCAACATAATTAAGAAAGCGTTATGGCAGAAGTTTTAGAGAAAAAAGAAAAAATTGAAGAAGCACTTTCAGATTCTGGAAAAAAGCCTCCAAGTGAGCCCTTGTTTTCCAAAAAGAATCGAAGGCTTGTTAGTGATCCCTTTGATGATGACAACCCCATTACCGTACAGGTATTAGGGATTTGTTCCGCTCTTGCGATCACAGTTAAATTATATCCGGCTCTGGTTATGGCCATCTCGGTACTTTTTGTATTAGCCGCGAGTAACGTAACGGTTTCTTTAATGCGGAATCTGATTCCCAACCGAATCCGGATTATCGTTCAGCTGGTGGTGGTTGCGGCTTTGGTAGTACTGGTAGATCAGGTATTGAAGGCTTTTGTGTATGACATTTCTAAAGAGCTTTCGGTTTTCGTTGGTTTGATTATCACCAACTGTATCATCATGGGCCGGCTCGAAGCATTTGCCTTGGGTAACAAGCCCTGGAGATCGTTTCTGGACGGAATTGGGAATGCGCTTGGTTACGGGGTCATCCTGTTAATTGTGGCTTTCTTCCGTGAGCTTCTGGGTTCCGGTACTTTATTTGGCCTACAGGTAATCCCTGATGCATGGTATATCGCCAACGGAGGATTTTATAATAATAACGGATTTATGCTACTCCCACCAATGGCATTAATCACCGTGGGTATTATCATTTGGGTGCAGCGATCACGAAATACTAAATTGATTGAGGAGTGATTTAACAATGCAAGATCTTTTAAACATATTCATTAAATCGATTTTTGTTGAGAACATGATTTTCGCCTATTTCTTGGGCATGTGTTCTTATCTCGCAGTTTCTAAAACTGTAAAAACAGGCGTTGGCCTTGGTGCTGCCGTTATCTTTGTAATGGCTATTACCGTACCCGCCAACTACCTTTTAGAAAATTATGTATTGAAAGAAGGTGCTTTAACATGGCTGAGCCCTGCGCTTGCCGGTGTTGATCTGAGCTTCCTTTCATTCATTCTTTTCATCGCTGTTATTGCCTCCATGGTGCAGCTTGTTGAAATGGCTGTAGAGAAATTCGCCCCTGCGTTATATAACTCATTGGGTATTTTCCTTCCATTGATTGCAGTAAACTGCTCCATCCTGGGTGGGTCTTTGTTCATGCAAGAACGAAGCTACACCAACATTGCAGAAGCCTCTGTATTTGGGATTGGTAGCGGAATAGGGTGGTTCTTAGCTATTGTAGCTATTGCCGCCATCCGCGAAAAAATTCAATACTCCGATGTTCCTGGCCCCCTCAAAGGATTAGGAATAACCTTTATCGTAACCGGCCTGATGGGTATTGCCTTCATGTCGTTTATGGGCATCAAGTTATAACCGTTTACAAGAAGAGATTTTAGCACATGATTTTATCTTCAACTACCCTCATTGTCTTCACCAGTATTGCCGTATTCTTTTTGGTGATTATTCTATTGGTATCTATCCTATTAGGCGCAAAATCGATATTGGCACCTTCAGGACCCGTAAAAATCAATATTAACGGCGAAAAAGAAATCGAAGTTGAATCCGGTGAAACTTTATTAAGTACACTAAGTAATGAAAAGATTTTTCTTCCATCAGCTTGCGGTGGAGGCGGTACCTGTATTCAGTGTTCATGTCAGGTGAATAGCGGTGGCGGCGGAATCCTGCCAACCGAAACCCCTCATTTCACCCGCAAAGAGCAGCAAAATAACTGGCGACTTAGCTGCCAGGTTAAAGTGAAAGAAGACATGGAAATCCAAATACCGGAAGAAGTATTTGGGATTAAAAAGTGGGAAGCTACAGTGGTTTCTAACTATAACGTAGCCTCTTTCATTAAAGAATTTATTGTCGAAATCCCTGAGGATATGGATTATAAAGCAGGCGGATATATCCAGATCGAGATCCCTCCCTGCCAAATTGATTTCCGTGATATTGATATCGCCGCACATCCGGATGAGCACCCCGGCCAGCCGGATAAATTCCAGTTAGAATGGGATAAATTTGGCCTCTGGGATCTTAAAATGAAGAATGATGAGATCACAGAACGTGCTTATTCTATGGCCAGCTACCCTGCTGAAGGCCGCAAAATTATGCTCAACGTTCGTGTAGCAACCCCTCCCTTCGACCGTAAGAAGAATGGATGGATGGATGTAAACCCAGGTATCGCATCTTCTTATATTTTCTCCAGAAAGAAAGGAGACAGAGTAACAATCTCTGGTCCATACGGGGAGTTCTTCATCAAAGAAGAAACCAAAAGTGAAATGCTTTACATCGGTGGTGGAGCCGGGATGGCCCCCATGCGCTCGCACCTGTATGAACTGTTTGAAACGCTCGAAACCGGCCGAAAGGTTACGTATTGGTATGGTGGACGCTCTAAGCGAGAACTTTTCTACTTAGATCACTTCCAACACTTGGAAGAACAATTTGATAATTTTAAATTCTATGTAGTGCTTTCTGAGCCTTTAGAAGAAGACAATTGGGTGGAAAAGAAAGATATTCACGACGATGAAGGGGATGGATTCCTTGGTTTTGTACACCAGGCTGTAATCGATCAGTACCTCGTCAACCATCCTGAGCCGGAAGAAATTGAGTTTTACTTCTGCGGCCCTCCTCTAATGAACCAAGCCGTACAGAAAATGTGCGACGACTGGGGAGTTCCGGAAGAGAATGTAGCCTTCGACGACTTCGGAGTCTAAACGATCCTTTTCAAACCCTGCATAATTCATTTATGCAGGGTTTTTTATTCCATCAAGATTCTACTTTTATGAGAGCATTATATCCCACTCTACTACTCATTTTATTTTTCAACGCCTGCCAATCTCCCTCAAAACCTGCGCTCGTTGAGAATAATGGATTTGCTCAAGGTTCGACCTATCAAATCAAATACCTGAGTAGCCGTCATAAAGACTTTGGAGAAGGTTTTACACAAATTTTTGCTGATATCGATCATTCGATGAGCTTTTATATAAGTGAATCTCTTATCTCCCAGATCAATAATGGAAACTCGCCTGTTTCGGTTGACTCAATGTTTATGACCGTGCTCAACCGTTCTTTAGAAATTGCCCATGAAACCTCCGGCGACTTTGACCCAACCGTGGGACCATTGGCTCGCCTTTGGGGATTTGGTTATGATGCCGTTCGGGGCGATCTGAGTGCCGACAGTATACAAGCTGTAAAGGCACATACCGGATATAAAGCAATCAATATAGACGGGATGAAGGTCTCACTCCCCAGAAATTATACCCTTGATTTCAACGCCATAGCCCAAGGATATACCGTAGATTATATAGCTGAATATCTTCAAAAACAGGACGTGCAAAACTACATGATAGAAGTAGGCGGAGAAGTGCGCACCAAAGGGGTAAATGAAAAAGGCAAAACTTGGAAAATCGGAGTAGATAAACCAACCGAAGACATTGATTCAGAAGATCGATTTCAATTCATTGTTGAGCTAAATAATTCCAGCTTAGCCACATCAGGCAGTTACCGTAAGTTTTGCGTAGATGAAGAAACGGGGGTCCGATACTCCCATACTATTAATCCACATACGGGTTATCCCGCCGAAAACCGGTTATTAAGTGCTTCAATCATTGCCCCTAACGCCATGGATGCTGATGCCTACGCCACGGTGTGCATGGTTCGCGGGCTGGAAGGTTGCAAGGAAATTCTTTCACAACATGATGAATTGGAAGGCTATCTCATTTTTGATACCGATGGCAAAGAATGGGGAACCTTCATCACCGAAGGTTTTGAGAATATTATCAGTGATTAGACCTTAGGAGCACTTCACAAGTTCATAAATCTTTTCAATTACAGAATCCTACATTCTGGCTACGAAGGTCCACCTTAGTCACACAATGCTGGAAACTCCAGCCTCCAGAAAAGTGAGTTTTCTCCTTCTGTCACTTACAGCAGAAAGGAATAGGCCAAAGTTGCCGAAAAGAAATGCGATTCTATAGCCGCATGATACATACTAACGGTAATCCTT
>JBDNFJ010000125.1:0-5665 GCA_041689895.1 Gracilimonas sp.
CATAATCGGTAATATAATATTTGGAGGCGAGATAGCTGGAAACAAACCACATGCTTCCGATCCACAAATAGGCGAAAAAAATGGGATAGCGTGTCGTATCATCGCGTATGAAAGCTAAGGCAGAAATCGCCAAAATAAATAGCAAAAAAACGGTAGCAAACAGCGGATATCCTTTCAACGTACCAGCTCTCCAACTCAAGCGCACCTTTCTCAACCTCAGTTTATTCTGCATAGAATAACCAGCAAGTATGGTGGAGGCAATCACAAATAATATAATCACCCCTCTAAAAAAAAGAGCCAATATGTGTTCCATTATGTTACCGTTTCAGCTTTATACCACATAGAAATCAGAGTTTCCGTAATTAATAAAATCAGCCCAGCTAACATGAACCAAGTCCAAATTTCCTTCCCAAAACCGGAAGCAGCAATTTCTGTTTGAAGTTCTTCTTGATTTAGCTTGGAGGCATCTAACCAGATAAATTCAACGCCCTTTACTAACGCAGCCATCTGCCTTTTGTTGGTTGCCGTGAAATCGGATTCCGCCGCCGGTAGATTAGCAGAAAGGATCACGGTTCTATTTTCATCTTTGATGGAAATCCAGCCCGGAGTCCATTCCAAGGCCGGGTAACGCAATCTAATTCCGGAAGAAACTACATCTGCCGATGGCTTTATGACATCCTCACCAACTTGTACAACGGCTTTTTCCCCATCAATATTTCCCTGCCAGCTAAAAGTATCCCCAAGCAAATGATTGGCGAAACCGCCCTCATCTGACGAAGCAGCATATAAAACCAGACGATAATAAAATGGAGCATATAGCGGTTTTATAGGGAAGTTTGACCAGCCGGGATCGTTTCCGATAGCAGCCACCAGAAGCGTTCCTTCTCCAAAACGTTTTTCACGCACTAATACATCGTTATTGTTCATAGTGAGGAGATTGAAGCCGGTTCCGCTGCTTACGGTCGAAAGCTTGAGATAGTAATAAATATCCGGCTTAGTGAACCGAAGATCCTGATTTTGTTCCTGCTCAAATAAACCGCTAAACGCCGGATGATCTTCCAACAGCTCATCTGCCACGGCTACTTCTTTAAAGGAAGCATACTCGCCTTGAATGCCTTCAAAACGTCCCGCATTAAATTGACTCAATAACTGATTGTAGTTGCTTAAATTTCCTTTTTCAGATGGAAAAAATAAGACACCTCCCCCGTTTTGAACGAAATCTTGCAGCGGTTGAAAACTGTATTCAGGAATCGATTCCACGCCATCAAGCAGAATAGCATCGTAGGTTGAAAGGTCGGCCGTTTCAAAAACATTTGGTCCTGCTTTGGTGTAGCTGAGCTGCGCATCGTTTTCGCCGGCCACCTGAAGCATAGCTCCGGTATAAGAAATAAAATCAGGAGCCGGTTTCTTTTCACTCACCCATAAAACCTTCCGTGTTTCCGGCACCTGCACGGTAAAATAATAAGTGTTATCGGGCTGGAACTCATCTCCTTCCACCACAATCTTGCCCTTGGCCGAACCTGTTGCCGATGGACTGATTTCAAACGTATAGGTTTTCGTTTGCATGGGATCTAACGCTACGGAATACTGGCCCGCATTTTGTTCTTCAAACTCCAGCGTTACAAACTGATTTACCGCCGCAACGTCACTTTTATTAGCCAAATCGACATTTAGTATAAACGGGATATTTGCTCCAATCATATTTGTGGAAGTTGTGATGTCGGCCACTACCGTATTTTGCACTTCTACTTCCCCCACATCAATCAACGTTGCAGAAATATCTTTGGCCTCTAAATCCTGCAGCTGATGAAGCTGCGATAACTGCCCATCTGTTATAATAAATAGGTTTTTATTTTGATAGGGAGCATCCTTCACCGATTCAATCAATCCACTAAAACGATTCAGCGTATAGTTTCCGGCAGGCTGTATCTGTGCTTCCTGTAAGATCTTTTGCAAATTTGTACGGCTCAAAATATTACTGTATTCCCCTTCTCCATTGGTGAGCTGTAGCATGAAACGATCATCGTCTTTAGCTGCGTCCTCAATCTTAGCAATCACTTCTTTGGCGTAATCAAAAAGCGGACCTTGTTTCCCAATTCTCGACATACTAATACTATTATCCAACAAAATGGCGTTAAGTGTCGGAGCTTGTGTGGCTGAACCGGATGAAAATCCCGGTGGCAAAAACGGACGAGCAAGAACCAAGGCAAGGCACACAATGGCTAACAAACGAAGAAATAAAAGTAGATACTTCTTTATGCGAATACGCCTTATGGTTGTATTCTTGAGCGCCTGAAAAAAAGCAAGCGTTGAGAATGGCACTTTTTGTGGCTGCCTCAAATTGAGCAGATGGATAAGCAGGGGTAAGCCCACGGCTACTAATGCAAATAAAAAAATTGGGTTCAGAAAACTCATTTAGCACTCAAAAATGTTACCTTAGTTTTTCGTTTGGAACTTTTTATACCACTAGAAATTAGCCCTTAACAAACAAGATTTTAAACCGTTTATTTTTCTTATTGATGCAACGCACCATATCTATCTTAATTATTTCTTCCATTTTTGGCCTGTTGGTATCCTGTTCTTCCATTCCTAATAAAGAATGGTTCGCCTTAATTCCAGAAAATTCTTCGTTGGTTATTGTACCGGAACAGGGACTGAATGTACAAGATATTGCTACCAAAGAGTACGCCTCTTATCTGGATGAGCTAACCCCTTCGACTATACAAAAGGTAGCAGGTATTGATGTAGAAGTAGGAAATCACCTACACTTAAAGGCGCTGGCGCTTTATCCTACTACTTCGATGTATTCCAACTTTCTCTGGATTGCAGAGTCGCCTGCCGAAGATCTCGATAGCTGGGCATCCAGGTTTTATCAGCCTTTTACCCAAAATAACTACGAATTTCAGGGCTTCACTATTCATAAACTCTTTTTTAATAAAGGGGTGATCTTTGCGGCTCAAATTAACAATTTTCTGATCCTTTCAGAATCCAGCCTTCTCGTTGAAAATTCGTTGCGTTCTTATCTTGGTCAACTCCCAACTATTCAGCTTGATGCAAATCCCACACCGGGAACACTGGTCGTAAACACGCCTAAACTGGATCATTGGATTGAACAATTTTCAGCCGTTAATAATCGTCCCGGACTGATGAATTCCTTTGCTGGCGCAAAACCTTTGGCACTTTCATTTCAACCTTCGTCCGGTTCTACGCATACCAGGGAGCTTCACGGTATATTGCAGCTTAAAGAAGATGAACATGCTGTTTTAATTGATGCTTTTTCATACCAGAACAAACCTATTACCTTAGATCGTCATATTGCCAGTAATGCCGCCGCCTTTGCTTTACTTCGCCTGCCGCCCGTTTCCATCCCCATCAAACCAAAAAAAGGGTTGGCTACCAAGTTGGATTCCTTGCTACTTAATGACCAAGATGTTTACCAGAATTTAGCGGGCGCCTTAGGCTCTGAGTTTGCTTTTGAGGCTTTTCCGGAATCAGGCTTGCTTTCAAATGGAGAGTTTTTACTTATGCGAAAGCTGAAAGATCGAAATAGATTCCGGCGGCAGCTGAATGAACTCGCTTCGGATGGGCTCATCTATCGGGTTGATAATACCTATCAGATTAGCAGCAGTATTATAGGGGCACTGATTGGCTCGGAGTTAAGTACGCTGAAGGATTTTTATCTGGCTTTTTCTAACGATGTAGTTGTAATCGGAAAACGGAAAGGGTTGGCCGAAAGCGTGAACGCCGATCGTGCCAGGCGACGCGTGATTTACTATGATGAAACGTACTCTAATATCCGTGATAAGTTGCCTAAGGCCGTTAGCGGATTTGTTTGGTCTGCTTCTGCCGAATTTCAGCAATTCATCAAACCCTACCTGAAATCTACGAATGTCAGCGAAGCCATTTTGAGCCGGTTTGATATCACCATTTTGACGATGATCAAACAAAATGATTCCGTAGATCTCACCGTAAACACGTATGCCAAAGAAGGGTCGAGCCTGCCGTATGAAGAATTATGGGTGATGCCATTATCTAACTATGAGCTAAGCGGGAAGCCGGTTTTGGGAGATTTGGTAGGCAGCAATACCAATGAAATTGTATTCTCAACTCAAGATGGCCGTGTTTTTGCTTTGGCTATTGATGGCACCATTGCCATGCAAACATCCACGAATGGATTGGCTCCCGTGGGCGGCCCACAGTTATATGATTGGTACGGTAATAGTGAACACATTGTGTTCTTAGCTGCCGGCTCAAAGATCTTCGCGTGGAATGAAAATGGGGAACTCTTGCCTCGCTTCCCGCTGGATATGGGGGAGCAGATAACCTCTCCAGTACTGGTACAAGACATCCTAAGAAATGGAGTTCCTGAGATTGTGGTGGCCACCGAAGATCGCAAAGTACACGTGTTGGATGGCCGGGGCGAAAGCGTGCGCGGTTGGCCGCAAAACACCAACGCTACCGTTAAATCTCAGCCTGTTTTTGCTCAAGTAGATGGTATTTGGTCGGTTTGGGCCTTTTCTGAAAATACGCTGCATAGCTGGCTTAGAAATGGTAATCCACGTCCCGGTTATCCTCAGTTTTTGAATTCACGCTTTACCGACTCTCCCGTTATTTATAAAAATCAGGTTATGGGAAGTGCGGGTGACGGATATTTGTATTCCGTCGGAATCCATCCTTTTTTCAATGATTCAACGGCTACCATTATTTCACAAGATTCGGTTTCTGTCCGATCACTATATGTGGCAAATAGCGAGCTAACTTCGGTACGCGCTGAAGAAAATGTATTACTCAAAGACGACACTCATTTCTATCGGGAAGATCTGCTTGTCACTCAAAGTGCAAACGGCTCTGTTTTTCTGTATAACACCGACGGGAAACTCCGGTTTACCCAAAGTCTGGGCCAGCCTTCTTCCGCTACCTTAACGCCCAAAATCGTAGATATAAATTCAGACGAAAAGATGGAAGTTATAGCACTGGCTGAATTTGGACGTGTTTTTGCTTGGGAAGTCCTTACTGGAAAGCGACTGTTCAACATTCCGACCTCAGGGATGAAATATCCTATTATAACCGACCTTAATGGCGATGGACGCATGGAGCTAATTGCCCAAACACGAGAAGGCTTACGCTGCTGGACGATTAATAGAGAGTAGAGTTAGATATGAGATAAAAGACGTGAGACGGGAGATTTGAGCCGAAACAAGATGTAAAAGATGGGGCCCAATCGTTACCCTCGCTGCTAAACTCCACTTAAAACCTTACCTCTTACGCCCAATCTTGCCTCTTGCACCTAAAACCTTGCGCCTCGCCCCTATCACACTATATCAGCGAGGGCTTCAGCGAGATTCTCAAACCTAAAATCGAATCCCGCTACTTGTAATTTCTTAGGCTGCATTCGGATACTGTCGGTAACGGGTTTGGCGGCTTCCCCTAAAACAATATTCACAGCAAACTTTGGCACTTTGAATATAGATGGGCGATTCATTACCCCTCCTAAGGTTTTTGCAAACTCATTCATCGTCACCGGATTAGGAGAACACACATTGTAGGCTCCCGTTATTTCTTCTTTTTGAAATGGAAAAATCAGCGCCTCACATAGGTCAGTGCGATGAATCCAGCTCATATATTGATTTCCAGTTCCTATCGCCCCACCTACAAAAAATTGAAA
>JBDNFJ010000126.1:0-3102 GCA_041689895.1 Gracilimonas sp.
AATGGGTCAAAATCATCTTCATAAGTTTCTTTAAAATGCTCGAATGTAAACGCTTCGGTGAGTGGCGTTGATTTTATAACTTGCCCTTTTTTATAGAGTTCAGTGAATCGATCAAAATTTAGTTCCTCATTAAATAGAGCACGTCCCATTAAATTAGTGCTCACATCATTCTGCTTGCTGCCTGCTTTATTATTTGGCGCGAGTTGAAACACACGAGATCTCCCAAAAATTTCGCCGTAACGAATGGTGGCAAGTGCGTTTACTTCGTCGTTAGGTGTCAATGAAAGCAGTTTCCCTATGCCATCGAGGTTAATTTCATCAGCTGCGAATTCAGAAAGAACATTACCGTAATAGGTATCCAAATTTCTTGCTTTGGCGTTACTAATATTTTTCCAGTTAGAATCTGCCATTAGTACTTTACCGCCTTTCTCCTGAATGATGGCTCCAATTTCGATGGCCCAATTGTGCGCACCCACAATTAAGAATCCACGGGGTACTGGCTTGGCTACGCCCAGTTTTTGTGCCACCCACGAAGCCGTTAATCCATAAATGGCTACGGTACTAATAATGATGATGAAAACGATAGAAACCAGCTGCTCGGCATCTTCAAATCCCCGATGCATCAACGAAATGGCGAAAATTGAAGAAATGGAAGCGGCAACTACACCCCGGGGAGCCATCCAGCACAAGAACAGTTTCTCTCTCCAATTCAACGCCGAAAACATGGTAGAGAGATAGACAGCTGCTGGACGAACTATAAATATCAGGGCAATCAAAAATAAAAGTGTGTTCCAGTTTAGGCTGTCGAGCAGGTGAGAGAGCTCAACCCGTGCTGCCAACAAAATGAATAATGCGGACAATAATAACAACCGTAGATTTTCTTTAAATTCTACAATGTGGTGCATACGGGCACCTTTTTGGTTGGCAAGGGCGATACCCATAATGGTGGTGGCCCAAAGTCCTGATTCGTGCTGTAGGATATTGGAGACGGCAAAAACAACCACTACCGTCATAAAACTGACCGGACTTTGGAGGAAATCAGGAAGTATGTGGCGTTTCAATAGTAGATAGAGAAAAGCGGCTCCTGCTATACCGGTAACAGAACCAAAAAAGATAGTTTTGAATAAACCTGTGAATGCTAAATGCGTGGCTTCCGAAAGCCCAGTGGCTAAAATCACCTCAAAAACCAATACGGAAACCATGGCTCCGATAGGGTCTATAACAATGCCTTCCCATTTCAGAATAGAACCTACTTGGCCGGCTGGACGAACCTGGCGTAATAATGGAATGATAACGGTGGGGCCGGTTACAATCAGAATGGCACCCAATAAAATGGCTAATTCCCAACCAAAGCCGAACAAATAATAGGCAATTACTGACGAGAGTATCCAGGTTAAAAGGGCTCCAATACTCACCAATTTTCCTATTACACCCCAAACATTTTTAAGCTCGGAAAACCGCAGGCTTAATCCCCCTTCAAAAAGAATAATGGCTACAGAAATGGAAATAAATGGATTGAGCAGATCGCCCATAAGTTCATCAGGGTTTACCAATCCAAAAATCGGGCCTGCCAAAATCCCGGAAATGAGTAATAATAAAATAGCCGGTAATTTAAGACGCCAACCTAACCATTGTGCTCCTACGCCGAAAAAAATAACACTGGTAATACCTATAAGAATGCTTTCAGTCATAATAAAAAAACCGCACGTGTTTAAATACGGTTAAGGTTAAAAAGTTATCTAAATAATAATTTTATGGAAATAAGATAACTAAACTATCTTAAAATACGAGTGTAGTTAATGAAAGACTTTGAAAAACCGTTACTTTCTTAATCTTCCGGTTTTGCGGTTATTTCTGAATTTACTTTGCGAGTTTATGCAGGATTTCTTCAAAACTTAACGACACTTCCTCACTTTCTTTCATATTTCGCAGGGTGAATTTCCCTTCCTCCAGCTCGTTATCCCCAACGATAATGGTATAACGGGCATTTTCGCGATTGGCATCTTTCATCTGAGCTTTCATAGAGCGGCTCATATAATCCATGGTAGCTGAAAGTCCGGCAGCTCTGGTTTTGGGAAGGTGAGAAAGCGCCCAGTTGCGAGCGGCATTTCCCAAAGTCACAAAATAGGCATCCACCGATTTTTCCTCAGCCAGCTCAATCCCGAGTTCCTCACATGCTATCATCAGCCGTTCCATTCCGGCCGCAAAACCAACAGCCGGTGTTGCAGGGCCGCCAATTTCTTCTACCAGTAAATCGTAGCGACCACCGCCGGCAAGCGCATCCTGTGAGCCTAAATCAGGGCTGGTAAGTTCAAAAGCTGTTCGGGTGTAATAATCCATGCCGCGCACCAGGTGTGGATCCAGCGTGTAGTCAATGCCCAGCTCCTTCAAATAATTTGTAACCTGCTCGAAATGCGTGGTCGAATCTTCATTCAAATAATCATGAATAATTGGCGCCTTTTTGATGAACTGCTGATCTTCTTCTTCTTTTGAATCCAGAATACGCAGGGGGTTTTTCTCAAAGCGTTTTTGGGAAAGCTCACTCAATTCAGAAAGGTGCGGTTTTAAATAAGCTTTCAATGCTTCCTTATAAGCCTCACGACTTTCGGGATCGCCAATAGAATTTAATTTCAGATCAAAGTTTTGGATTCCGATGCGCGTATAGATTTGCAACATAAAGGCGATGCATTCCACATCAGCGATGGGATCGTCGCTCCCCATAATCTCAACGCCAAACTGGTGAAACTGACGCTGCCGACCTTTTTGAGGCTTTTCTGCGCGGAACATAGGTCCTATGTAATACAATTTCTGTGAGCCGCCTCGTTGCTCCATGTGGTGCTCCACAAAAGCGCGGACTACCGGCGCCGTCAGCTCCGGTCGTAATACATAATGACTGTCGCCTTTTTCAAAAGCAAAAATCTCTTTAGAAACAATATCGGTAAACTGACCAATGCCCCGAACAATCAGCTCGGTTTGCTCCATGATAGGCGTGCGAATTTCCTCGAAGTTAAATTTTGCAGCTTCTTCATGGATGATGTTCTCCAGCGCTCTCCATTTTGGAGATTCGTCAGGAAGAATATCCACCATTCCAACATGAGAAGT
>JBDNFJ010000127.1:0-1596 GCA_041689895.1 Gracilimonas sp.
CCTGATAAAGAATTAGAGCGCTATACCTTAGAGCAAGATAGCTATGAAACTGAATTTCGTTTACGCGCAAAAAGTGGTGACTATCATTGGATTTTATCAGCAGCCAAGTTTGTAGAGTGGGATGAACAGGGCCATCCAAAAGTTTTGGCCGGTTCCCACATGGATATAACCGACCGCAAGAAAGCAGAAATTACCAACAAGCAAAGTCAAAAATTACTCGACCAGCTTTTCTATAATTCCCCGATAGGCATCACATTGGTTAATGCTGATGGGCTTGTCCAAAATACCAATAAAAGCTTTCAAGAGCTCTTCGGCTACACAAACGATGAAATAATTGGAAAGAATCTGAATGACTCTATTGTGCCAAATTCTATGGTAGAACAAGGCCTAAAATTTTCGAATATCAGTTTGACTGGCGAAGCCTTCCAATCAGAAACTACCCGTTTGCATAAAAATGGCAAAGAGATTCCCGTATTTGTTGGGGGTGTGCCGGTTGAGCTGGATGGGGAAATAATCGCGATTTATGGGATGTATGTAGATATATCCGAGCGCAAGTTTCTGGAAAATCAGATCGCGGAACTGCTTGAAACCGAGAAAAAAGCACGTATTCGCATGCAGGATATGTTCGAAGAATCGCCTGCTGCAATTGCCCTGTTGGAGGGTGAGAATCATACCTTTACTTTTGCGAATGGCACCTATAAAAAGCTGGTAGGCGAGGCCGATCCGCTTGGCAAAACTGTTGAACAAGTATTACCCGAACTAAAAGAGCAAGGCTCCGTTGACTTATTGGGTATTTGTTATAACAGCGGAAATCCAATGTTCTTTAATGTGAAGAAAGTATCTTTAAATACGGGAATTGGGGGCGCTACAGACGACTATTATCTTAACTTTATCTATAAACCTCTACGTGACGAAAAGGATGAGGTGTATGGTATTTTTATACAAGCTATTGATGTGACGGAGCAGGTTGAGGCCCGTAACACGATCGAAGAATCACTTGCTGAAAAAGAAACGCTCCTCAATGAGGTTCACCATCGGGTGAAGAATAATTTAGCTATTATCTCAGGATTGCTGGAACTCGAAATTATGGGGATTGAAGATGAAAAAGTTAATAAACACCTGATTTCTACCCAATCTCGTATCTACACCATTGCGGCAATTCATGAGCTTCTCTATCAAAATGAGAGTTTATCGCACGTTAATTTTAATAGCTACATTGAAAGTGTAATCAAAAATGAAGCCAGCTTAGCAAATAATGAAGGCCATAAGCTGATCTCCAACTACCTGCTGGACGAAGTGGTATTGAATGTAAATCAAGCCATCCCAATGGGAATGCTCTTAAATGAAATTCTTGATTGCCTGAGAGATACGAGTCTTTCAGGAAATAATAAGATGGAGTCAACCCTTTCTCTGGTGATGAGTGATACCAATAACGAAGTACTGATTGAGCTAAAAGATCCCTCGCATAACTTATTGAGTTTTGGTGAGGAAGCTTCGGGATCCCATACGGTTTTACGTAAAGAACTGATTGGCGTGCTGCTGACTCAAATAGATGGAAATATGATGCTTGAAGATCATGAACACTTTAGTAGCCTC
>JBDNFJ010000128.1:0-8048 GCA_041689895.1 Gracilimonas sp.
AAGCCGGAGAAATCGACCCGACCTGATATGTAAGCAAAAATGGCAAACACAATGCCACAAATAGCTGAAGTTCCGGCCGCAAGTCCGTCCAGTCCGTCTGTAAGATTAGTGGCGTTGCTAACTGCTGTTATCACAAATACAGCCACAGCTAAGTAGATAATCCAACCCAGTGTATCTCCAAAATAGGCGTAATCGAGGTTTACATTTTTGAGGAATGGGACCGTAGTAAGTGAGTTGAATGCCTCAAAATCTGCATGAAAATACAGAACGCTTCCAACTACAAGACCAACTATAACTTGTCCGGCAATCTTAAACCAGCCGGCTAATCCACTTTTGTCCTTTTTTACCACCTTGATGTAATCATCTATAAAACCAACGACGCCAAGCGCAAGTACCACAAAAACGATGAGCCAGCTATACATACTCTCCATTTTCATCCACAAGATGGAAGGAACCACGATGGCAAGAATAATGATGACGCCACCCATAGTAGGGGTTGAGCCTTTGGCGAGGTGATTGTCGAGGCCAATATCATCCCGAATTACTTCTTTAAGCTGGAGATTACTTAGCCATTGAATAATCTTGCGCCCCATAAATAAGCTGATAAGCAGAGAGGTAACTGCAGCAAGAGCGGTTCGGGTAGAAATAAAAGCTATAGCTCCGGTGCCGGGGACATCATAAACTACATCTAACCAAGTAAAAAGTTCGTGTAACATCAGTGGCCTCCTGTAGCTTTTTGGGTTAGGCAGGCTCGGGCAATTTCGCGGTCATCAAAATGATGTCGTTCGCCATTTACTTCCTGATAATCTTCATGACCTTTGCCAGCAATAAGAATTATTTCGTACTGACTGGCTTCTGAAATAGCTCTTTCGATCGCTTTTTTACGATCCGTGATGCTTGTTACCGATTCTAAATTCTCAAAGCCATTCAGAATATCCGCTATAATAAGGTCAGGGTTTTCCGTACGTGGATTATCACTGGTAACAATAATTTTCTGTGCAAACCGCGCCGATACTTGAGCCATTTCGGGCCGCTTGGATGTATCGCGATCGCCACCGGCGCCAAATACTACCGTCAAAGCCTGATTATCTTTTTTAATGCTTTGCAGTGTTTCTAATACATTAGCCAAAGCATCCGGAGTGTGTGCATAATCAACAATCACAACCGGTAGGGAATCCATTTCTGCGGAAATGCTGACAGATTCCATACGTCCTGCAGCGCCTTTCGCACTCTTTAATGCATTTGTAATTTCTTTTGATTTCAATCCTAATGCTTTACATGTGAGGAAGGCTTCCCCAATATTGTAGGCGTTAAAAGTACCTACCAGCGGGCTCTCAATTTTCTCACCTTCAATAACAATGCACGTTCCTTCGGCTGTGTTTTTCAGGATATGAGCCGAATCATTTTTGAAGCTGAGCTTTTTGCTTTGAGCTTTGCAATCCTCGAGCATCATTTTGCTGTAGGTGTCGTCGGCATTTACTACGGCCGTTGAGGAGGAGGGAAGGTGATCGAAAAGTAATTTCTTGGCTTTGGCGTATTCCTCCAGCGTTTCGTGGTAGTCTAAATGGTCGTGACTTAAATTCGTAAAGGCTCCCACTTCAAAATCAATACCGCCTACGCGCCGCTGATGTAACGCATGGGATGACACTTCCATTACCAAATATTCTGAGCCGGCATCCACCATTTGCTTCATGTCTTTCGCAAGTTCGATGGGGTCGGAAGTGGTAAGCTTGCTATCCAGAATCTCATCCAGAATGCGTTTACTTACGGTACCCAACAGCGATGTCTTTTTACCGCAAGCGGATAGTATCTGATACACCAGTGTTGCCGTAGTCGTTTTTCCATTGGTTCCCGTGATACCAATTACCTTAAGTTTCTCGGCAGGATTTCCGGCGAAAGCTTGAGCTATAAGGCCCGCGATATTCTGTGTATTTTCAACCTCAATTACACAAACATCCTCGTCGGTATAAAATGAATCTTCGCAAATCACCACTTTAGCCCCGCGGGCGATGGCATCTTCCAGAAATAGGTGTCCATCTACCTGGGTGCCTCGAATGGCTATGAATACACCCAGTTTTTCTACTTCACGCGAGTTGATAGCAAACGAACATAGCTCCCCCTCAAACTCAGCGTTGGTAACGTGCAGTGGATTGCAGATTTTTATGAGGGTATCAAGTTTCAATTAACGCTTACTCGTTTGTGTTAAAATATCTAAGGATTTTGCCCTTCCGCGAACTGTTACACTGTGTCCTTTCCGGAGCAATTGCCCGGCTTTTGGGAACTGTGCAAAAACAGTTCCTGACCCAATCATTTTCGTTTCCAAGCCTCGTTCAGCCAATAAGGTTGTAACCTGACGCATGTTCATCCCTTTCAAATCGGGAATTTCAGCATAGCCGTCTCGTACCGTTTCACTATCATCTTCTGCGTAAGTTTCGGACAGTGTGAGGGAAATTTCTTGTCCGGCATTTAAATTAGTTTCAGCCTCCGGGGTTTGAGAAATCACATATCCTGATTTGCCTTTTATGTCAAAAGGGAGGTTCAGATCGGTTAATAAAATATTAGCCTGCTGCTTCGTTAAACCCTTCAAAAAAGGCACTTGTGCAAGCTGAGGTAGTTTTTCCTCTCCGGCTTTCATGTTGCGTTGGATGTCGTTATCGAGTCCCGCTATGCGTGTGGCTACTTTCTGGAATATTGGGCCGGCCGTATAACCGCCATAACCTACCGGTTTGGGTTCATCCAAAAGAATGTAACACACGTATTTAGGGTCATCAGCTGGGAAAAATCCTACAAATGAGCCTCGGTATTTATTGGTATATCTTCCATTTACTACTTTCTTCGCCGTACCGGTTTTACCTGCAATCCGAAGGCCTTCAACTTGTGCATATACGCCCGTTCCTGAATCGGTGACAACGCTTTCAAATATGGGTAACAGCTTATTTATGGTAGATGGTTTTGCAATTCTCCGGATCTCAACCGGCTCATGATCTTCTATTATATTTCCGTTCTTATCTTCCACACTTTCCACCATATAAGGCCGCATCATGCGCCCATGATTGGCAAAAGCAGCATAAGCTTGTGTAATTTGTATGGGAGTGGTTTGAATTTCATAGCCATGCGCCATCCAGGGCAGCGTAACCAAACTCCATTCATAAGGCTTAGCCAATTGTCCATCCACTTCCCCAACAAGGTCAATATTAGTGCTGGTGCCAAAACCCATATTCCGCACGTACTGATAGAATACATCGGGCTTCATACGCATGGCAATTTTGGCTGTAGCTACGTTCGAAGATTTTTGTATCACCTGCTGAAAGGTGAGATCGCCCAGTGGATCATGATCTCTAAGTACCAGGTCGTGAATCACAATTTCACCATTTTTCGGAGTTTTGATTATCTCATCAAAATCAACAACTCCTTGCTCAACGGCGGCTATGGCTGTAACTAACTTAAAGGTCGATCCCGGCTCTATCATATCAGAAATTGCAAAATTACGACGGTTTTCGTCTTTGATGCTGCCCGGGTAATTAGGGTCGTACGTTGGATAATTGGCTAAGGCTTTAATGGCACCCGTTTTTGGGTCCATGATAATTGCCGTCCCATAATTGGCATGAAATTTTTCTACACCGGCTTCTAGTTCATCTTCCAAAATAGCCTGTATGTACGCGTC
Organism: Gracilimonas sp.; assembly: GCA_041689895.1. Lineage (GTDB taxonomy): Bacteria > Bacteroidota > Rhodothermia > Balneolales > Balneolaceae > Gracilimonas. The sequence continues at coordinate 3,665 of JBDNFJ010000128.1, forward strand.
AATGGTGGTGTGTAGAGAATATCCGTTTCGGGGAAGCTTTTTAGGAGCCCCTACGTATTCATAAATCCGATTGAAAGGATCACGCCGGACTTGCCGAACACCGTCTTCCCCTTTGAGTTCATCGTTATAATACGCTTCGAGGCCTATTCGCCCATCCGTATTGTGATTTACAAAACCAAGTGCATGCGCGGCCAGTGAGCCAAAAGTATATTTTCGGCGATAATTTTCTTCGAGGATAACGCCGGGCACGTCCAACGCTTTGATTTCATCTTTAATCAACACGGACAGGTCATTATCTAATACGATATACCGTGACCGAGTGGGAGCGGATTGTATTTTTTGCTGGTAAAAATACGCACTCTTATGGGTTAGAGTCCCTAATTTTTGTGTCAGCCTTTGGATTTCGGATGCAGGAACTCCGGCTTTCCCGTTAACCATAACTTTGGGGTCAAAAGCCAGCTTATAATCCACTGCATTGGTAGCCAGCAAGGTTCCGTTGTCATCGTAAATATTACCGCGCTGTGCAGGAATGGATATTTGGCCTACTGCTTGCTTACTCCAGAGCTCGCGCAGTTCATCCCCTTCAAAATAATTAATGCGTACCAGCTGAAACCCCAAGGCACAAGGAATCAAAAGTATGAATCCTAATACGATAAACATTCGGCTTAATATGGCAGTACGTTCATCCATCATGGGCTACTCCTTTATGATGATGACTTTATCTGCCGGACCGCCATTTACGAATCCTTGCTCTTCCGCTTTGCGATAAATCTCAGCCGGGCCAATCATGCGATCGTAACGCAGCTTGAGTTCATCATACTGGGCGCGTGCTTTATTGTACTCTGCTTCCAGCCCTTGCACTTCTTCTAAAAGATGTTGGGTTGCAAACACGTGTGTGAGATATAACAACCCCATGGCACCAATAATGATGCTGCCCATAATCACCTTCCAAGGCTTAACCTTAGGAATTCCGATTTTGGGACTTGCCTTCTCTGTATTTCTGGCCCGCTTATTTTTTCGTGTAGATGAGGAGTTATTATCGGGCAGGGGTACTTTGCGAAGGTTAGGACGGATGTCATGCTTTTTGAGTGGGGATTGCACGATCATGAGCCACCTCCTTCAGTTTTTTCAGCAATCCGAAGTTTAGCGCTTCGGGCAGCTTTATTTTCAGAAACCTCTTCTTTGGTAGGGGTTATAACCTGCTTATTAACAGGTTTTATGGGGGATATCGGGTTTCCGTAAAAATCTTTTTCTACTTTGCCTTCAAAGTTACCAGCTTTGAAATAGCGTTTTACAATGCGGTCTTCAAGCGAGTGGTACGAAATAGCTACAATGCGTCCGCCGGGCTTTAAAACCTCCAGCGATTCTTCCATTACTTTGCGGAGCATATCCAGCTCGCGATTTACTTCAATGCGAATGCCTTGGAATACTCGTGCCAGTGATTTTATTTCAAACCGCTTATTAACAACAGATGAAACTACTTTACGAAGCTCGCCGGTAGTGTCAATTGGCCGGGCTTCAATGATGGCACGTGCAATTGGGCGGCTTTGCTTCTCTTCTCCATAATGGAAGATTACATCCCGCAGCTTTACATATTCATATTCGTTTACCACCTGATGAGCCGATACACCCGAAAGATTTCCCATCCGCATATCCAGCGGACCGTCTTCTTGAAAACTAAATCCTCGCTCTGCCTCTCTAATCTGATGCGTTGAAACTCCAAGATCTAAAAGAATTCCGGCTACCTGTCCGTGAGTTTGGGGAGGTAGAAGAGTAGAGAGGTAGCCAAAATTACCTTTTACAGGAATGAAACGGGAGTCATCGCCAATGTATAATGCAGCAGCTTCAAGCGCTTCATCATCCTGATCGATGCCGTATAGCCGTCCGTTTTCACCAAGATGTTTTAGAATTTCTTTCGAATGGCCACCACCACCTAAGGTGCCATCTATATATATGCCGTCTTTATCGGTGATGAGCGCTTCCACAGATTCATCCAGTAAAACCGGGATATGTTGGTGATATGTGGTCATTTCAAGCACCATCGGTTTCCGGTTCATCGCCCATCACTTGCTCAAAAACCTCCTCAAACGTACCATCATCAAGGCTGGCATCTACTTCGGCTAATTTCTCGGGATCCCACACTTCTATATATTCGCCCATTCCAAGAAATACCGCTTTCCCTTTAATGGTAGCATATTCGGTGAGATCGGTGGGGAGTGCAATTCTATTTTGCTTATCCAGAGATACATCCTCGGCATAGCGGAGGAAGTTTCGTTTGGCCAGGCGGCCTTTTTTTGTGAAGTTATTAATGTGAGATAGTTTTTTTTCAACATTCTCCCACTCGTCTTCGGGGTATAAATAAAGGCAAGGCTCTTGACCTCGTACTATGGTGAAGCGTTCTTGTGCAGCAGGACTTAAAGACTTCCTCAATTTCGCAGGAAATGCGACACGCCCTTTGGCATCTATACTATGCTCGTATTGTCCTTTAAAACTTGGCACGATATCCCTGCGATAATTTAGATTGCTTATATTAGACAAACAGGAGTAGTCCCCACTATCTCCCACTTCACCCCACAATGTACCCTAAAGTACCACTTTGTGTCAAGAGCTTTCCATTATAAACTTCAAATGGGTGGTAAGGCTGTTCTTTCGATGCTGAAGCATGGTTTTTTTGAAAAGGTTAATCCTGTATATAGCTTGTATATATATGGGTATGAACGCTTTGGAAGGATAAATGAGCGTAGTTTGAGCGGGAGAATTACTTGTTTTTTGAGGAGTGGGAGGGAGTGGGGAGCTTTGTGAGAGATAAAGAATAGGGCATAAAAAATGGAGTAAACCTGAGGCATTAATAAATTATTTGCGACAGATTTACTCCCACTTATGCGTGAGTCAGAAAAAGAGGGTGTGAAGGGTGCGCTATATGAAGCCGGATATATCGATAATATCACCCAAAACGCCGGCGGCGGTTACCTCTTTACCGGCACCGGCACCTTGAATAACTATGGGTGATTGAGCGTACCGTTTCGTATAAATTTGGAGCAGATTGTCGGCTCCTTTCAATCCTCCTAAGGGGGCATCAGCGCTTACTTCTTGTACGCCAACTTGAATTCCTTGGGGTGTAAATGTGCCTGTATAGCGCAACTTTTGATTGTTTACTAAAGCTTGGGCATTCCGACTTTCCCAGTGATCATCATATTCCGGAAGTTGATCAAGAAACTCTTCGGTGGAAAGTGAGATCAGCTTTTCAGGAACAAGTGTGTCCACTTTTATTTGGGAGCGTTCAAAATGGTATCCGCTGGTCCGCGCCAGAATCAAAAACTTCCGAGCTACATCTTCACCGGAAAGGTCATCTCTGGGATCAGGTTCCGAGTAACCTTCTTCTTTTGCTTTTCGCACCGCCTGGCTGAAAGGAACACCATTTTGTAGTTGGGTGAAGAGGAAAGTCATAGTACCGGATGCTACCCCCGAAATCTTGGTGATTTCATCCCCGCTGTTTAGCAATGTTTTAATGGTGCTGATAACCGGAAGCCCGGCCCCTACAGCAGTTTCGTAACGGTATTGGGCTTTGTTAGAATTATTGGCTTTAATAAGATGATTGAAATAATCTTGCCCAAAAGTATTGGCTCGCTTGCTGGGTGTGGCAATATGAACTCCGTGGTTCAATAAATGCTGGTATTGATGAGCAGCTACTTCGCTTCCGGTAGCATCTACAAAAATCAGGTCTCCTTGGCTGTGCTCAATGAGCTCATCAGTGAGGGCATTCCAATTTGTTGCATTCCCGTTTTGCAAGGTGTGATCTCTGGCAATAGCGCTTAAATCAGGCTTCCATTGTGTGTAAGAGCTGTTGCAAGCTCCGACTACGGAAAGATTATAAAGCGGATGATTAAGGTCAAGAATCTGCTGAGCAAGCGTTCCGCCTACGGCTCCAATTCCTGCAATAAAAAGTCGAACCTCTTTCTTTTTGGATTGTTGTTTTACTTCTGTGTTAGAGGATGTTTTTTTTAAAGAGAGGGACATGGTTTTACTTCAAAGTGTGAGTGAAAAAAAGAGGATAGTTCTGCCGTGATCTGATCGAATTCGATTAGAAATGCATCGTGACCGTATGGAGATTTAATTTCTGCAAATTGACTATTGGGAATCAAAGCGGCGAGTTCTTTTTGCTCATCAATGGGATATAATAGATCGCTATCAAAGCCTACAACCAGCACGGGTTGTTGCAGTTTGCTGAGCACTTCTTCAAAACTTTCCCGATCCCGAGAAACATCATGGCGATCCATAGCTTTAGTCAGGGTAACATAAGCATTGGCATCAAAGCGATGCACCAGCTTGTTTCCTTGATAATTGAGATACGATTCTACCTGATAGGTTTTATTTTCGGAATGAA
>JBDNFJ010000129.1:0-14734 GCA_041689895.1 Gracilimonas sp.
GTATTACCTTGTTTTTTGAAGTCTACTAATTCAAAATGGGCCGCCAAAATAGTCGGTAAAAATGCGTGTAATAATTCCTGATTCATACTCTTTTTTTTGATACTAATATACTACTCTCCCCATAAAATTTAACTTGTCCCACGAAAACCTCAATAATGCTACTTGTAGCGAGTAGCAATTTGAGTTCCTCTGTAAGAGTTATCTCTTTTTACAGAAACAGATTACAAACGATTATTTAGGTATAAATTTCCTATCCATCTCACCCATAAAAAATTGGTGAGATGGTTTTTTATGAATTCTATAATTGATGATTAGAGTTTGCTTTCTGCCACCATTTTGAGCCCTGTCTCGACCAACTTGCGGTAAGGAAGGGATCTGTGTGAACGAAAAATCGGTGTACATTTATATCTGTATATGCTTGCATGAAGCCATTATCTCCGAATTCAAAGTAGCCGGAGATGAAACGAGACTTTGCATTTTCATTAGATTTTAGTTTGGTTATATTATATGTGCAATACATGTAATTAATTAAATATTTTATGTCACAGATACAGAATCCGTTAAGAGGAAGAGGCGCATCCGATAACCCCGTGAACCGTTTTGAAGAGAATTATATCGAATACGATGTGGACGAAGAAACGGGAGAAAAGCCGGCACCCAAAACGCAGCTTATCCGTGATAACACCAAAACGGTGATTACTTACAATAAAAGTGAAGATATAGGATTTGGCGCCAGCATCAATCCATATAGAGGTTGTGAGCACGGCTGCATTTACTGCTATGCTCGGCCATATCATGAATATCTTGGATACTCATCGGGATTGGATTTTGAATCTAAGATTGTGGTGAAATATGATGCTCCCAAGATTCTTAAAAAGGAATTGAATGCTAAAAAATGGAAGCCACAGGTAATTGCCATGAGTGGAGTTACGGATATTTATCAACCGGTAGAACGAAAGTTAAAACTTACACGAGCTTGCCTTGAAGTGCTGGCAGCATATAGAAATCCAGTGGGTATGATTACAAAAAATCATCTCATAACTCGCGATATTGATTTGCTAAGTGAGCTAAACAATTATCAATGCGTAAGCGTAACCGTTTCTATAACTACATTAGATAAGCAACTGGCCGCTGTGATGGAACCACGCACTTCACGTCCGAGCAGAAGACTGGAAGCCATTCGGAAATTAGCGGATGCAGGGATACCGGTTGGGGTGAATGTAGCACCCATCATTCCGGGATTAACCGACCATGAATGTGCAGCTATCTTGGAAGAGGCCGCTGCAGCCGGCGCATCTTTTGCGGGATATACTATGATTCGTCTTCCTTATAAAGTGAAAGATTTGTTTACAGACTGGCTTGAACAACATTACCCAAATCGGAAAAAGAAAGTACTGCACAAAATATTAGATATCAGAGAGGGGAAGCTAAACAGTTCGGACTGGGGAACACGAATGAAGGGCACCGGTAACTTCTCCAAACAAATAGCCGATCTCTTTAAGACACAAACTCACCGGTTAGGGCTTAATGAAAAGAGAAGAAGACTCTCAACAAAGCATTTTGTGGGAAATTCGGGGAGTCAGTTGAAGCTATTCTGAGATCGTTTTTAAACTTTTTACACTGTTTAAGAAACAAATTGTATTTGTCTGCGTCTTACTATATGTAGCTTTTATTAAGCCCGATATCATTAGATAGAGAGTAAATTTACTAAGGAAAGTAGCTTTTTCAACATATTAGCCCTCAAACAAGATATCGGGCTTTTTTTATGCCTTTCAATTCCTGCAATTCATCCAATCTTCAAAATGTAGGTGTATTTCTAATTTGACATTTGGTTGCTTGCAAACTACAATTAAGGAACCAATCTAAACTCTATTAAAGGAGGAATTCGATATGAACGAAGAATCATTTCTCGAGGCCGCAGAGGGCGGTGATATAGAAACCATCATCAAGCTACTGGATGATGGAATCAACGTAAACACAAAAGATAAACACGAACGTACGGCTTTGTTGAAGGCAGCTAAACATGGCCATAAAAATATTGTAGAGCTGTTAGTTAAAAATGGGGCAGAAGTAGATTTGAGAGATAATCGTGGAACCTCGGCGTTGTATTGGGCGTCGTCGATGGGCCATTTTGATATTGTACAACTCCTCATCAGCCATAGTGGTGATGTGGACGTACATGATGACCGCGGTTGGTCAGCCAAAGATCAGGCTATCACACAAAACTATGGCAATGTTGTAGAACTATTAAACGAAGCCGGAGCGCATTAAAACCTTCTTTAATTTGTATTAAAACAAAAGCCTCATCTATATCGGTGAGGCTTTTTTTGGGAAGATGTTTGAGTTATAGCAAGCAACCTACTCTTTTCCGTACAGCAAAAAGATAGTAGGACGTTTATGCAAATTTGGAAGTTTAGACGTTTGCCAGTCCGAAATATGCTTAGATTTAATTTCTTCGGTAGGCAGGGTGATATCGGTGGCCGTGCAAAGTCGCGTGGCCGACGAGCAGGTGGTAATCACATCCTTCAGCAGTTCATTGTTTCGATAGGGAGCTTCCATAAAAATCTGCGTGCGATCATGCCTGCGAGACTCACCTTCAAGCTGAGTAATCATCGATTTACGTTTATTTTGATCCATTGGAAGGTAGCCGTGAAAGGCAAACTCCTGACCATTAAAACCGGATGCCATTAGGGCAAGTAGAATCGAAGATGGACCCACTAAAGGAACTACCTTAATTCCATTTTGATGCGCCATTTTTACGAGTCTGGCACCGGGATCGGCTACTGCAGGGGCTCCTGCTTCCGATAAAACACCGGCATTTTTCCCTTGACGAAGAGGCTTTAGAAAGGAGAAGATTTCCTGATCGGGCGTGTTTTTATTGAGGGGATAAAACTCGATTTCATATTCAGGAATGGTATCACCAACCCATTGCAAAAAAGAAGTAGCACTTCGGATATTTTCGACCATAAGCACATCCAATGAGCGCAAGATGCTCAAAGTATGCTCAGGAATTGTGTTGTTCTCGGGAGTGTTACCCAGCGTTGTTGGTATCAAATACAGGGTTCCTGGCATCAGTCTATCCGATCAATATTGAATTTTTCATCATCTGGCGTGGCGGACTTGCGTTTCACATAGCGATTTACAAAAAGTCCGAGAATGGCGGTGATAACCATGGCTAACACGGCAATGGTCATATTATAAAAAGAAGTATCTCGCTGAATTTCATACGTTGGATAAAGTACAATTTCCTGGCGAGCCCCTTTTTGATATCTAATAGGAATATTTGGAGCTTCCATTAGTTTTTGAGCCGTTTGCACGGATAAGGACAAGCGCCGTTGAATGACTTTACCATCGGCTTCGAAACGGATATCAACATATCCATTGCTTTGGGCTCCCATTTGTTTAAGGTCAAAATCGGTGATTTCTGCGATATATGTATCCCCATTTTTGTACGTATCCATGGCACCGCGATGAACCAGTATTTGCTGAACGCCTAAAAATAGCAACCATAAAGGTATGAGCCAATAAGCATATAAAAAACGATATCTATTCATAGTGTAAGGTGATTTCTTGTTGTGTTGACTCATAAAGTGCGGGATCCCAAATTAACCGACGCTGGAAGTCCTCTTGCATGTGATTGGCCGACATGTGAAGCCAGAATCCAACCGGTAATTGTGCAAATGATACCGCTTGTACCGAGGTGTGGCCGTCAGCTGTGGAAGTCCCAAAATCGATGCCGGCAAGTAGTCCCATTCGGTTATCATAAATGCTGGCGTAATCTTTTAAACTATCGGAAATAGGAACGGTATCTTTTGGCCAATATAATTTCTTTTTAATATGCTCGGAGATGTCTTTGCTCAGGATTTTATTGTTAAAAAGTTGTTCCATTAATCCTGCAAGCTGGTTGGTGGTAGCTTTGGGAAAGTATGCTAAGGCATCGCGTTCTTGTATAAACGATAGTGAGAGCCGACGTTCATAAAATTCATCTTTCACCTTTTTATTATAGGTGGGGTCATTTTTGAGACGTGCTGCTTCGGCAATGCCTTGGGATGCGAAACCTGCAAAACTTTCCGTTTTCAGCGTTGAAGTATCACTTAGGGATGGATTGATTGCAATGTACATTCCACTAAATGGAAGAGGAAGAGCAGTTTCGGGAAGATGGAGTGTATCAATTAGAACGCGGAGGTTTTCTTCTCCCAGTTTAAACCATAAGTAGTCGGCAAAAACCAAATCGTTATTTTTAATCATTGCTTGCACCAGTTGGTCTAAAGGAGCTTCACCGTCATCAAAAGAACTTCTCAAATTTTTGTGATTGTTTTCACTGATTTCAGGAAGTGCGAAGCGATCAATTTCACTTAGACTAATCTTTTCATTAGGATCTAAGAGGCCTTTCGCAACCTGGCGCTCATATTCCATCAAAAGAAGTAAATTGGTGGTAGATCCCATCGCCCGAGGGGTTTCTGATCTATAAAAAATTCCCGAATCAGGTTCATTCACGTTATAGGATGTAATGGAAACCCACTCCGGGTGTTTACCAATAAATCGTGTGAGGCCTTTTAGAGAATAGGTACTTTGAATATACTGGCTGCCTTCGGCCATACCATCTTTATTGGCAAAAAGAGTTTTGAAACCATGATAGTTGAGGCCAATTACTAAGGCATAAATGAAACCGGCTGCTGCTACAAAAATTAATACAAACTTTAGTACTCTTTTCAAGAAAACAATAATTGAATGGGGTTAAAAATGCGGCTAAAGATACAAATAAGAACAGAGCATATCCTGTTAAATACCACGAATTTTATACGTGTTCTTTTGTTGTAGGGCTCACAATAGTTATCCCTTCAAGGCTTTCTTACATGTTGGCTACGGCTTGCATCATTAATGCACAAGCCCAGGCTCCATAAGTGCCTAAAGCATATCCCAATACGGCAAGTAAAACACCAACGGGTGCCAGTGCTGGGTGGAAAGCAGAGGCTACAATAGGAGCGGATGCGGCACCTCCAACATTGGCTTGACTTCCCACGGCTACAAAAAAGAAAGGCGCTTTAATTAGTTTTCCTACGACGAGGAGTATAATGACATGGATTAGAATCCAAACGGCGCCGATTACAAAGAAACCGGGAGCTTGGAACATGGAAGTAATATTCATTTTCATCCCAATGGTCATTACCAGGATGTAAAGAAACAAGCTTCCGATTTTGGAAGCGCCGGCTCCTTCAAGTTCGCGAGCTTTCGTAAAAGAGAGGATGAGTCCACCCGTAGTGGCCACTACTACAATCCAGAAAAAGGAAGAGTCCAAACTCATTCGGGCTAATTGTGGGGAATTCGCTTTTACCCATGGGCCAATAGCATCCCCGGCAAGGTGCCCGATGGCTACCACTAAAAAAGCAAGGGCGGCAATTTTGGTAAAATCTAAGAGAGAAGGAACACGTGCAATATTAGCCTGGTAATCGGCGATTTTATTCTTCAATTCGGTGATGGCAGAAGAATCTGCTTTTAGCCAAGCGTCAACGCGGTCGGAGATGCCGGCGCCGTAAAGCAGGAACGCCATCCAGATATTAGCTACAATGATATCAACAGTTACCATGGCACCAAAAAGATCGTTGCTGGGTTTAAAAACTTCGAGCATAGCTGTTTGGTTTGCACCACCTCCAATCCAGCTTCCGGCTATGGTAGCAAGGCCTCTCCATATAGCATCCGGTCCGGTTCCGCCAACAATATCGGGATTTATGGTACCTACAATTAATAATGCAATGGGTCCACCAATCATGATGCTAACAGACCCTGCCAAAAACATAATGACTGCTTTAGGTCCAAGATTCAAAATTCCTTTCAAATCAATACTCAGCGTTAGTAATACCAAACTGGCGGGCAACAAATATCTTGAAGCCATGAAATATAGATTTGATTCTTCCTCAGAAACAACGCCAAAAGTGGTAAGCAGGGAAGGAATGAAGTAGCAAAGTAACAGAGAGGGCACAAATTTGTAGAATTTTTTCCAGGCCGGATGGCTACTGTTGGAGGTCATAAAAATTCCGGCAAGTATGGCCATTAAAATCCCAAAAATAACCGCATCGTTGGTAATAAGTGCTGATTCCATGAAATAAAATAAATTCTGATTTTTAATTTCGCATGAGGATACAAAATTCTAAGCAATGTGGCATGTGTTCATTTAGGCTGTTCGCGTAAAAAAATAGTTAACGCCACATTTTCTTAAGGGATTGGGTGATAGAGTCTGTATTTTTGGAGTCACTCATTCATCATTTAAACATCTTTAATTAATGATTGTCTCAAAATTCGGAGGCACCAGCGTTGGCACCTATGAAGCCATGAAGCGCAGTGCACAAATTGTAGCCTCCAATCGTAACCGACAGCTGATTGTTATCAGTGCTACATCGGGAAGCACCAATGACTTGTTTGCGCTATCATCAAGCCAAATTGATTCAACTACTCGGGAGGAATTACTGGGAAGTATCGAAAAGCGACATCTTTCTATTGTTGAAGAAAGTAAGGAGACAGAAAAACTTAGGGATATTTTTTATTCTGAGTTCTCAAAGCTAAGAGAGCATCTCGATTTTATAGGTCGCGATAAACGATGGAAAGACCGATTGTATTCGTTTGGTGAGATGATGTCAACCCGGCTTTTTGTAGAGATATTGAAGGAAGAAAACGTGATGGCCGAATGGCTGGATGCCCGGGAAATAATCAAAACGGATTCCACTTTTGGGCATGCCGATCCCGTTTTGACTTCTATAAAAAAGAAAGCCTATAAGCATATTCAAAAAGGAAAAACGTATTTAACTCAGGGATTTATCGGCTCAGATATATTCGGGAATACCACCACCTTAGGACGAGGTGGGAGCGATTTATCTGCTTCGCTAATTGCCGAGGCAATGGGCGCAGATATGCTTGAGATTTGGACCGATGTTGCAGGTGTATATACCACCGACCCACGCATTGTGCCCAACGCATTTCCCATCCATGAGGTTACTTTTGACGAAGCGGCTGAACTTTCCGTGTTTGGGGGAAAAGTGTTACATCCGGCTACGCTAAAACCGGCCATTAGAGGAAACGTAAAAGTGCGTGTAGTTTCCAGTTTGGCTCCAAACGAGCAGGGAACCTATATTGTAAAGGATGCAGATGAGAAGCCGAGTATTCGTGCAATCTCGATACGTAAAGATCAATCGTTGCTAACAGTTAATAGTCTTCAAATGCTTCATCAGTATGGTTTTTTGGCACGATTATTCAACGTATTAGCCGAGCATAAGATATCAGTAGATTTGGTGAGTACCAGTGAGGTGAGCGTAGCTCTTACCTTAGATACGGCGGTAAATGCTGCTAATAAAGTGGAGCTAACGGATGAAGTTTTACAGGAATTGGGACAGTTTGCGGAAGTGGTAGTAGAAGAACACCTTGCACTGATTGCCTTAATAGGAAATGATCTTCAAAAGACATCCGGTATTGGCGGGCCTTTATTCACTGCTTTGGAACCATATAATGTGCGGCTAATTTGTCACGGAGCCAGCTCAAATAATCTATGTTTTTTGGTAGATCATGAACAAGCCGAAGATATTGTGAGAATGTTGCACGCAAAATTTATCACTCAATAAAGAAGGGAGTATTTATGAAAATTGCTGTAGTAGGAACCGGTAAAACCGGCGGAAAAGTGGTGGAACTTTTAGGTGAAGAATGTTTGGAAGCATTCGACACGCACAATCCACCCACCGCAGAAAAGCTTAAAAAAGCCGATGCCGTTATTATTTTTGTTCCCGGTGATGCCGTCCCCGATCTTATTGAGAAGGTGCTTGAAGCAGGTATCCCAGCAGCTTGGGGAAGTACGGGGTACCACTGGCCGCAGGAATTAGAGGATAAAGTGAAAGCCCGGAACACCCAATGGGTCATAGCTTCTAATTTCAGTTTGGGAATGAATATCATCCGTAAAAGCATTGAAGCTATATCAGCGGGATCCGTAATTTTGAATGAACCGGAGTTTCATATTCACGAAGTGCACCACATTCATAAAAAAGATGCGCCCAGTGGAACAGCTCTATCCTGGAAGGAATGGCTCGATAAGGAAGCTGAGGTTACTTCTGCCCGAGAAGGAGACGTGAAAGGCATCCATGAGTTGACGTTGAAAACAGCCACGGAGGAAATCACGCTGAAACACAAAGCTCTTGATCGCGCATTGTTCGCGGAAGGAGCTATTTGGGCCGCCCGACAGTTGGTGAGTCATTCGAAGATGAAAGATGGAATTTGTACCTTTAGTCAGTTATTTGATCAAGTAATGCAGGAGCAAGAATCATGAAAAAATTCCCACTGTGGACCGCTATCATAACTCCCATGTATGATAATGGAAACGTAGATTATCATAGTTTTGAACGCATTCTAAGAAAGCAAGAAGCGGCCGAAAATGGAGTGCTGGTGTTGGGGAGTACAGGGGAGGGATTGAACCTGAATGAAGAAGAAAAAAGAGAAATTATTGAGTTCACTAAAGAGCTGAATTTAGAAGTACCATTCATGGTAGGCGTGGGCGGTTTTGACTTACCCGCTCAGGTCGATTTTATCCACTTTTGTAATGAGATTCAGCCCGATGTTTTACTGTTAGTGACCCCGCTTTATGCCAAGCCGGGCACCGAAGGACAGTTTGAATGGTTTAGTGAACTGATGGCCGAAACCGAGATCCCCTGCATGTTATACAATGTGCCGTCACGAACAGGTGTGAAATTGCATCCGAGTGTGCCTGCCCGATTGAGTGAGGAATTTGACCATCTTTTTGGGGTGAAGGAAGCAAGCGGAAGCGTAGAGGAATTCAAGGTCTTCAGGCAGCATGCTCCACAGGTAGATTTTTACAGTGGGGATGACGGATTAACACCGGCCTTTACTAAAGAAGGGGCGGTTGGTTTAGTTTCAGTAGCGGCTAACGTGTGGCCAAAAGCGACTCATAAATACATAGAGTTTTGCCTTCAGCAGAACACAGAAATCATCCTTCCTCTCTGGAAAAATGCCACAGATATTATATTTAAAGCACCCAATCCCATTCCAGCTAAAGTATTATTAAATCACAAAGGCTGGATAGATACCGATACCGTTCGTTTGCCTTTATCCTTAGGTGATATTTCAGATGACATAGAAAAGGAGCTGCTAAATATGGATAAAGAAATTGGGAACTGGCTTGCTGAGAATCAGTGAAGCTGCATAATGAATTATGACAAAGCTTTGGAAAACGGTTTCACAAAGCCATTAAAGAATAAAGATACAATCAAAAATAGAATATGGATTACGAAGATATTTTAGATCAATTAGAAGAAGGAAGCGTGCGCTCCGCCCATAAAACAGAAAAAGGTTGGGAAGCGAATGTTGAGGTAAAGAAAGCGATTTTAGCCTCGTTCAAAGATGGCGAAAATGTAAATTATGACGGCATTTACGAAGGTTTTGTAGATAAAGATAATCTTCCTCCTCGTTTTTTTGATGTAGAAGATGATGTACGTTTGGTGCCGGGAGGCTCTTCTGTACGACGTGGTGCATATGTGGCGCCCGGCGTTATCATTATGCCGCCGGCTTACATCAACGTGGGCGCGTATGTAGATGAAGGTGCTATGGTTGACAGTCACGCCCTGGTGGGTTCTTGTGCTCAGGTTGGCAAGAATGTGCATCTCTCGGCTGGCGTTCAAATAGGAGGCGTACTGGAGCCGGTTGGCATGAGTCCGGTGATTATTGAAGATGATTGCTTTATTGGGGCAGGTTCTGTGATTGTAGAAGGTATTTTGGTGAAGAAAGGAGCAGTTATAGCTCCCGGCGTTACGCTTTCTAAATCCGTTCCTGTGTATGATATTGTTCATGAGAAAGTTTTGGAACGCGGAGCAGCCATTCCCGAAAATGCGGTGGTTATTCCCGGTAGTCGTCCTGTCAATAACGCTTGGGCTAAATCAAACGGATTAAGCATGGCTTGTCCTATCATCGTGAAATATCGGGATGAAGGCAGTAATGCATCCTTGGAATTGGAAGAAGCGCTACGATAAGCTGCAATGAATGGGTAATCACCAGGTGTCGTTCAATGTGGCAATCGCGTCCTGCATCCCAAAGTGCTCCAGCTTCTTGTCTGGTATATTTCTCATTTACTACCTGTTGAATGACTCCAAGCCTGGAGCTATCACTAAATTAATAAGGTCGGGATTTTATAAAAGGGACGCTTGTAAATAGTGTCAACCTATTTCAGCATTTGTTTTGGCACAACGCATGGAATTTACAAGCGGAAGCACCAAACTGGTGCGAGAAGCCTGAGGTTTCTTAAATAGTAGTGGACGAATTGGCCTTTTGAGAAATGATCAGTTATAGCATTGACTGACAATGATCTATTAATTAAACCCCAGGTTATGATATGATGCAAGGTTTTTTAAGAGTTAAAGATTTATTACATCAAACTTTTGGTCCTGATTTGGTTCGGTATATCATCCTCGAATTTTCAAAATTTTGCGTCGGACTATAAATCATTTTTGGGCTTTCATTGTTACCTTAGGGTAAACCTTTTACCAGTTAAATATTATATATGAAGCAAGCCATCAGGGAACTGCAAAAACGGTCAAGAAGCCTCGAACCAGACATTCAGATCCGCCAAGATATAAATGAGGCAGGGAATAAATTCTCGGATGATTTCTATGATTCAGTGGGTACACAAAAAGCATATTCGGCGCCAGAAGCAGAAAGCATTAATAAGATAATGAATGACCGTTTGGGCGAGGAACCGATAGCTTTTGACGAGCTGCTCAAATTTGTTGGCACCGAGGTGGTTACGCCGGGCTTGAACACAACATCTGGAAATCATTATGGATATATACCCGGCGGCGGTCTTTTTACAAGCGCTGTGGGCGATTATATTGCAGCGGTTACCAATCGCTATGCTGGCGTATTTTTTGCCTCACCGGGTGCTGCCGCGCTCGAAACACGGCTTATAAATTGGATGGCAGAAATGATTGGCTATCCTAAAGGAGCTGGGGGATTTTTGGCTTCAGGTGGAAGCATGGCTAATATGACCGCCATTCATGCCGCACGGGATCATGCAGAATTGAAAGCGGCTGATTTTGAAAGCAGTGTGGTATATCTGAGTAGTCAAACTCACCATTGTGTTGCACGGGCACTAAATATTTGTGGATTAAATGAATGCAAAAAAAGATTTATAGCGCTCGATGAGCGATTCCGAATGAATCCGAAAGCGCTTGAAGAAGCAATTGCTAAAGATAGAGCGAAAGGGCTTAAACCTTGGCTTATTGTAGCTTCTGCTGGTACCACCGATCTTGGTGCTATTGATCCACTTGAAGATATTGGAAAGATTGCACAACGAGAGAATATTTGGTATCACATTGATGCGGCTTATGGTGGCTTCTTTCTACTGGCAGATGAAGGTCGGGAAAAGCTAAAAGGTATTTCTATGGCTGATTCAGTGGTGCTGGATCCCCATAAAGGGATGTTTTTACCGTACGGTTCAGGAGCATTAGTAGTGAAAGATGTTACGCATCTTGCCCACGCTCATAATTTTGATGCAAATTACATGCAAGATGCGCTTGTAGGTGAAGCCAGCTATTCTCCCTCTGAAATATCACCGGAATTGAGTAAACATTTTAGAGGACTTCGGCTCTGGTTTCCCTTAAAACTACATGGCACCAAAGCCTTCAAAAGCTCTCTGGAAGAAAAACTCCAGCTTTCTCGGTATGCGTGGTCAAGAATGAAAAAAATGAAGGATATCGAGGTGAGTCCGGAGCCGGAGCTAACAACATTCACGTTTCGGTGGAAACCTCAGGGGAAGGAAAAAATATGGGATGAAATCAACCACAACGTGCATCTTGCGATCTTGGAAGAAGGAGAAGTCTTTTTATCAACCACAAAAATTCACGACCAATTTTGGTTCAGGATGACCATACTATCTGTTCGCACGCATCTGGAAGAAGTGGAGCGTTTCTTAACAGCCATTCAGCGAAATATTGAGAAGATTCAGAAAGACCTATTAGAACGGATTGAGAAACCGCAATAATGTTAATGCAGTTTAAAAAGCCGATTAATATTAAAAGCTAATTTAAACTCTCTTTTGGAAAAGACTCTATTAATAGTTCCATGAGATGAAACAATCACATAAACTACGCTAAACTCAAGGCTCCGAGAAATTCTTTCTTAATAGGGTCAGATTTAAATTTTCCGCCATAATGGCTCGTTCGGGTTGCGCTGTTTGTATCACTAATGCCTCGTGAAGAAACACATAAGTGATCTGCCTCTATTACTACGGCAACATCCGTGGTTTTTAACACCTCGCCCAAAGCAGCAGCAATATCTTTTGTCAGCTTCTCTTGTACTTGCGGCCTCTTTGAAAGGTGGTGGACAATTCGATTGATCTTGGATAAGCCGATAACCCGTTCGTTTGGGAAATAGGCTACATGCACTTTCCCAATGATGGGCACAAAATGATGGGCACAATACGAATACAGGGTGATGTCTTTTGACAATAACATCTGATCGTACTCATAACTATTTTTAAAAGTAGTTATGTCGGGGAAGTTCTTTGGATTCAGTCCGCTAAAGGCCTCATTTACATACATTTTAGCCACTCTGTGTGGTGTTTATTTGAAATTATCATCATTCAAATCTACTTCCAAAACATGCAGTATTTTTTCAAAGTAGTATTCAATCTGTTCAATTTTTTCCTGATCCGTTTTTAGATGTGTTTTAAGCTGTTCCATAATTTATAAAGTTGTGATATCGGTTATTGTTCAAAAACCTGTGAATGAGCATTAGCTCCCATTTTTCGTAAAATTTTTATGATAGAATCATTGAAGCGGGGAGAGTCTTTTTCCTGCTATCAATCTTTTTTATGAATGGCTACTTCCGTTGCTTGTCCCAGCTGAAATGTATAGCCATCCGGTTTTTCCAAGGTGAATTTTTTTACATCGTGTGGGCTTTGCTCAACATCCAAGATTTCAACAATATGGGGCATGCCTGTGTTTTATGATTCACGATTTACGCTTCATTAGATAGCTTTCCACCGTTAATGGTTACATTTTTTTGAAGATTCTGAAAACCAATCTATAGTCTAGTCTCTGCATGTTTCTGAATTAAAGAATCTCACAAATACTAATGCGCTTTGGTTTTTTAATTTTGATTTCGAACAAAGCTTCTGGTTTTCCAAAACCATCCTTTAGATAATAGAATAGCTCTACACTTTATAGCTGAAAAATACTTCCAAGAAAAGGAAAATAATTTGTAACCAACACGAAGTTGATTGTATCAAATAAGAGAACAGTAATTTTAAATTAACTTGATAAAAACCATGAAAATAAAATGTTTACTTTTATCAGCGTTGTTAGTCTCTTTCTTGACATGCAACGTGTATGCACAAGATCAATTTAATGATGCAGAAGTGGCCGCTATTGCGGTTGCAGCCAATAAAATTGATATCAATTATGGAAAATTGGCTAAGAAAAAAAGTAGTAATAAAGAGGTAATCGATTTTGCCAATATTATGATAAGTGATCACTCGGCTGTGATTGATCAAGCCGTAGATTTAGTAACTAAATTGGGTGTAACGCCAGAAGACAATGCACTCAGCAGACAACTAAATAACGGTGCTAAAGACATGATGAAAACGTTGAGGTCTAAAAGTGGAGAAGCTTTTGATAAAGCCTACATCGATAACGAAGTAGCCTATCATAAAGCAGTAATAAATGCCGTACGTACCGTATTAATTCCAGATACCGATAACGAAGAGCTGAAAGGACTACTGACGGCTATTATGCCAGCCTTAGAAGCACACTTAGAACATGCTGAATTAGTACAGAAAAAGCTGATTAATCTTTCTGATGCAGAGATTGCCGCCATAGCGGTTGCAGCCAATAAAATTGACATCAATTATGGAAAACTGGCTAAAGAGAAAAGCAATAATAAAGAGGTAATCGGATTTGCCAATACCATGATAAGGGATCACTCAGGTGTGATTGATCAAGCCGTTGCTTTAGTAACTAAACTGGGTGTAACGCCAAAAGACAATGAAGTCAGCAAACAACTAAATAGCGATGCAGCGGACATGCTGAAAACGTTAAAGTCTAAAAAAGGAAAAGCCTTTGATAAAGCCTACATCGATAACGAAGTAGCTTATCATAAAGCGGTAATAGATGCCGTACGCAATGTATTAATTCCTGGTAGCTCTAACGAAGAGCTGAAAGGGTTATTAACGGCTATTTTGCCAGCCTTAGAAGCACACTTAGAGCATGCTGAATCAGTACAGAAAGAACTGAGGTAGTAAAAATGCGGCACTTAAGCTTCATAACCTTACTGGTGTTTGGCCTTATTTATTTTGGCTGTAGTTCGACCCCTGCCCATAAAGCAAAAACTCACATTGTTGAGATTAAACAAATGAAATTCGTTCCAGAAACAATATCTGTTGCACCGGGAGATTCGATTATATGGATCAACAGAGACTTTGTAGAGCATACTGTTGTAGATGAAACGGATGGCTTGTTGAATTCCAAACACTTGAAAATGGACGAATCGTACGCAGTAAAATTGGATAAAGTTGAAGTGGGCAAAGTAATCAACTACATCTGCTCCTTACATCGGGTCATGTGAATTTTATGGGGATTTGACTATATTTACCTGCTAAAAACCTCAATGAATTCAGCATTAATATCTCATGTTTTACCTGATGAACTTATAAAGCACTTTGATATAAAAGAAGTCATAGAACTTTGTGATA
>JBDNFJ010000130.1:0-1978 GCA_041689895.1 Gracilimonas sp.
ATTTGTAAACCAGCACTCTGTGTCATCGTCTCATTCCACGTGCCGTAGGGGCAATTCAGGAATTGCCCCAGTCAGAAAAAACCCGCTTTTGTGAGGCGAAATAGTAGATGTAGTAATCCAAGAAGCCATTTCATTCTAACATGCAGGAAGTTATTAGACAAGGGGTTGCAACCCCTTGTCTAATAACTTAACTCGTTTTTTACCAAGTAGCAGCCTCTCGGTGATGGTTAGTTGCTTTATTCAAGGAGATACCGCATCGGCTCTCCCCTACGCTGCGTTTGTGCGGTATGACGGGTTTTGGGTTGAGAAGAAGAACCTATTCTACCCTTTCCTTTTGAACCTTGATTTATGGGATTAAGGCTGAAAGCTGATGCCTAAATGCTGACAGCTTCCGCCCTCAAATCATGCAAACGCAGTTATTCGATATCCTCTTTTCCTCGATTGCGTAATTTCTTGAGGGCATAACCACCACCAGCAACGGCTAATATTGTCAATCCGCCATCGATAGGCGCTTGGGAGGGAGCGGTTGGAAGCCCGGGTTGTGCCAAAAGAAGTGTGGAAAGTATCAATACAAATGCTGTTGCAAAGAAGACATATAGCAGAATTTTCATAATCTTAGAGTTTTTTGAGTGATCCATATTCAGTCATTTCGGTTATAAATTTTTAAAACAAGTTGACACCTGAAGTCTCTCTTTTTATTTAATCAGCGTCATTTGGCGGGTTAATACTTCATTTCCAGCTTGTAAACGATAGTAGTAAATGCCACTCGCCATTGAGGCAGCATTCCAGCTTACGCGGTAAGTCCCTACTGATTTTGTTTCATTTACCAAAGTTGCAACCTGCTGCCCCATTATATTATATACGGTTAGACTCACCGGCCCCGCTTCCGCCACGTTATACTGAATACGCGTGGTTGGGTTAAATGGGTTTGGATAGTTTTGTTCTAAAGAAAACCGCTCCGGTACGGCTTCATGCTCATCTAATCCCGTTGTTTGTCCCTTCGAAATGGTGACGGTAAAGCGCTGGTTAGCCTTTTGCTTGCCTAATTTTTGGGCGGCCGGAATATTTGGGCGAATAATAGAAGAAGGATTTTGCTTCATCTTCTGTTGGGAATTCGATAATGAAAAAGTGTACTCGCTTTGGTTCCTTAAGCTGATTTCTTGTCCGGTTTTATAATCATTTACCGTGACCGACCAGTCTTCTGGGATATTCATTTGTGGCCAACTAAGAGTAACGGTTCCTCCCGTGGTTATCCATTTTTCGGTTGAAGCATCCGCATGATAAGCCGAGATATCTAAAGGAATGACCAGCTCAGAACCGAAATCTTCCGGCAGGTTATTGATGGCCAACATAAGCTCATCAATTATAGTAGATACACTCAAGTAATCTTTAAAGTCGAGAGGTTTGAGTTTTAGTCCATCGTAATCATCTTTCTGTATTTGTCCGTTATCTGTGAAAGAAAAGAAGGTTTCACTGGTTAGCCCATCCATTGCTGCATCTATCTGCAATGTAAAAGGTTTCTTAGTTTCTTTATAAAAGGTTCCCTTGCTTGATTTGTCAGATTCCTTAAAGGTAAGAGAGGGACTTGGGCTTCCGCTACTATTTTGAACCCAAAAACCTTGCATCGCAGCTATGTGGCCATCCGTAAGTGAGCCGGCTGAGCCATTCCAAACGCGATAACTTCCGGCAGCATTAGTCGCCGCTACATCCGGGGAAGCTGGAGTACCATAAGCATTATCATAAACGTAAACCGTTCCTGTTAAATCAGTTTTGTCTATTTCATCCCAATCAACGCTGAAAGCATACGGGTTTCCTAATAAAGACCATTCATCGCCACCGGAAGTTAAAGTAGGGGAAATATTCCCAGAGTTTTCGGCGCCATTCACCGTAAGGGATTTAGGAAATCCATCAGGGTTTCCGTCGTTGTCGTCATCATCATAAACATAGGCGATAAATCCTTTACCCGGCGTCATGGTTG
>JBDNFJ010000131.1:0-41876 GCA_041689895.1 Gracilimonas sp.
CGATGAGATGGTGCACCAATATTTAGAGCACCATAGAAATAAAAATGATGAAGATAACTCAGATTTCATCTTGGAATGAGAGCCGGGACTTTCAGTCCCAACCCAAACCCCTGCACTTTCAGTGCAGGGTGGTTTAGTTTAACGGCTCTAAAATTAGCATTAACACATTGTAGAGAAGGATTTTTGGAGGCCTCAACCCAATTTGCTTTGAGCCCTCTAATAGTTGAGAAGAAGCATTCTTTGTTTTGTGGAAGCACCTACGCATATTGAGCTTAGTTAAAGAATATGACAGAAATGAATCCCTTTTTCGGAGTTCAACAAGTAGCTATTTGTAATTTTTTTTATTTTCGTTATGTTCAAACATATAAAAACTCACCCCTATATATGAAGCTATCTATAAACCATAATAGTCCCCTTCCTTTACATGTGCAGGTTGAAGAGTTATTGCGGAAAATAATACAAGAGCCGGAATATCAAAAAGGAAAGCTGTTGCCTAAAGAGGTTGAAATGGCCAACGAATTGGGCATTTCCCGCAATACGTTACGTCAAGCCACAAATAAATTGGTATATGAAGGACTTTTATTCAGGAAAAAGGGAGTAGGCACACGTGTAGCTAAGCAAGTGGATAGTAAAGCGAAAAACTGGTTGAGCTTCACTCAAGAAATGAAGGCTAAGGGAATTGAGGTGGTGAACTACAACATCAACATCACATGGGAAGCTCCCTCCGAAGAGATTCGTAATTTTTTTACATTAGAAAATGGGAATAAGGTGTTGAAGATGGAGCGTTTGAGAGGCGGAAAAGATGGTCCGTTTGTGTTTTTTGTATCTTATTTTCATCCTAGAATTGGCTTGACTGGAGAGGAGGATTTCTCGCGTCCTTTATATGAAATTTTAAGCAGTGAACATTCCGTTATAGCCAAACTTTCTAAAGAGGAAATATCTGCAATATCTGCGGATTTGCCGTTGTCAAAAATGCTTGGAATGGGAAAAGGTGAGCCCATTCTGAAGAGAAAACGGTTTGTTTATGATCCGGGAAATCGTCCTATAGAATATAATATTGGCTATTACAGAGGTGATAGTATTGTATATAGCGTTGAGAGTGAGCGGGAACAAAATATATGATTAAACACATGGTTATTTTGCAGCGATTATTATTGGCATTGATTTTTGTATCTGCAACCTCGTTTCTATCAGGCTGCAATTTCGAGAAAATTAAAGTTGATGAAGATGCTCATTTTAATACGCTTTTTACGCGGTCGGGTGGTGGATTTACCGGTGCGGATGGTACCTATTCCGTTTACCTGCCTGATGGAAGAACCGTGTGGATTTTCGGTGATACTTTTCTGGGAACGGTGAATGCCGATAGCACTCGAAGAAAAATGAACCCCATGTATATTCGCAATGCTTTTGTTGTGCAAGATGATACAATGCTTACCACGCTTTACACCGGAACAACCGAGGATTATCATTCCCTCATTATTCCCCCCAAGGTTAAAAAATCTGATGGAGAGTTAACCGAAAATCAGTTTTGGTACTGGCCGGGAGATGGTTTTGCACAACAGGACACCTTGAAAGTTTTTTTGTCGGAATTTGAACAGGTTACAGATGACATGTGGGGATTTGAGTGGAAAAGTACGGCTTTAGCTGAATTTCTTTTGCCAGGTTTTGAACAAGTGGCTCTGCATGAGATACCCACAGCTAAAGTTGATTCCATCCATTTTGGTCACGCCGTATTGAAAGACAAAGGCTTCCTTTATATGTATGGACTTAGAAATGGGAAACCCTATGCAGCTCGCACAAATTTAAAGAATATTTTAGGAGACTGGGAATATTTTTCGGAAGGTAAGTGGACAAGAAATGTAAAAGGAGCCACGCCTATATTAGATATTAATATCTCAGAACAGTTTAGCGTATTTAAGCTGGGAAATACTTATTACCTACTAACCCAATTAGGTGATTTTAGTAATGATGTTTGGGTTTTTCATGCTGACGAGCCTGATAGTTGGGAAACCACTAAAGGAAAGAAAATATTCACGATAGATATTCCATTTAACAATTCAGAATTGTTTACCTACAATGCCTTGGCTCATCCACAATTCATAGATGATCAAGAAAGATTACTTGTTTCCTACAATATGAATAGCCACAAATTGCAGGATCTTTTTCAGAACGCCCATATTTATAAACCTCGCTTTCTTCGGGTTCCAATTCATGATCTGAAATAGGGATGATTTTCAAATTTTTAAAAAACAAAGCTTGCAAAAATATTTCAAAACAGTATATTGTTCAAACATATCAACATAATAAAAAATCATGATGAAACACCTAAAACGACTACCCCTAATAGTAGCAGCAGGGTTCTTATTTCTAACTTCCTGTAAGAATGGAGATAACAAACCTGAACTACCTACGATTTCATTAGCACAGGAATCTATACAGAGTAAAGCGGGAGAATCAATTACCGTTAGTGTGACTTACACAACACCGGAAGGATTTGACCGATTAGAAGTTGCAAAGAAATTAGATGGCAAGGTGAAGGACACCAAGACTATGAAAGAGGCTGGGAGCGGTTCCTATAATTTCGGTTACGATATTTTAGTGGATGATTCAGATGGCATCCTATCCTTTACTTTTACGATTTTTGACCAAGCGGAAGCTTCAGCAAGCAAAGATTTAGTAGTGGAAGTAGAGCTCACTAAAAAACAGTTATTGAATAAGTACGATTGGTTGCTATCTACTGAGATTAGGAAGAAAACAGGCGAAAATGATATCACTGATGCTTATACAGATGATGTATATCGTTTCCATGATGATGGTAGTTATGACAAGAGTATTGGCGAAAAGGCAGATGATTTCGGAGATGCTTGGTTTAATTATTGTTACTGGAACTTAGATGATCAGGATGTACTGATTATGACTAAAACCGGTGCATTTGGCGAAGATGTAAGAGACACTTTGTACATAACTACGCTAAATGCAGATGAGTTGAAAGCAGATGTAACGTACTATGGTCTGGATGACTTTAACACAGGAGAGGAAGCTACTCCGTACGAACCTGAAGAAGAATACACGAAGGTTTTCTCAGCTCAGCCTAAAGGTGCAAATTTTGACCCTTATGGCCCGGGTAGTGACGATGATGACGGCCCCGCTGGAACTTGTAATGAAGTTACCTTTTAGTAGCTGATGATTACCCGTCAAGCAGGTTGCATCTCGTTGGCCTGTTTGACTTTTCTTTTTCCAATTATTCTTTTGGCCACATCAAAAGGTTATGAAAAATCTCTTTCTCTTTCTTTTAGCGGTATTTATTTCCGTAGCCAATTCTGTACAAGCTCAGGAAACGCAAATTCCTGTAACCGGCATTGTTTATATGGATGGAGAGCCTTTAACAGGTGCAAACATTGTTATAAAAAATAATTCCAGTAGAGGTACAATAACAGATATTGATGGCTACTTTAGCCTGAAAGTCCCTAAAAACGGAACCATTGTAGTTTCCTTTATAGGATTTATTTCACAAGAATTCGTGATAACTGAGGAAGTAAATCTAACGGTAGAATTAAAGGAAGATACTATTCAAGGAGAAGAACTTGTAGTAGTTGGCTACGGCTCGGTGCGTAGAAGCGATTTAACCGGCTCTATTTCATCTATCAGTTCAGAAGACATTCAGTCCGCCTCCATTTCATCCATTGATCAAGGACTGCAAGGGAAAGCCTCGGGCGTTGTTATTACTCAAACATCAGGTCAACCTGGTTCAGGAAGTTCAATACGCATACGTGGAACTAGTTCCATTAATGGGAATAACGAGCCGTTGTATGTAATCGATGGTATTCCGGTAATTAGTGATGCCTCTCAGCTTTCTTCAGGGGCTACCAAAGGCCCGTCTATGAATCCGTTGGCCAGTATAAACCCAAGTGATGTTGAATCGGTTGAGATTTTGAAAGACGCTTCTGCTACGGCCATCTATGGCGCACGTGGTGCCAATGGCGTTATTCTGGTTACCACTAAAAAAGGAAGCAAAAATGGCACCGAGGTTTCATTGGGATATTATACCGGTGTTCAAGCCGTATCAAGGAAAATCCCAATGCTAACGGCTGAAGAATTAGCCATTTTAGGAAATGAAGCGGCGGATAATACAAACGTTGCACGCAGGCTTGTTTATGCAAGTCCCGGTAATTTAGGAGAAGGAACTGATTGGCAGGATGAGATTTTCAGAACGGCTCCCATTAGTAATTATCAGCTTTCGGTGAAGGGGGGCGATGAAGATACGAGGTACACACTTTCCGGGAGCTATTTTGATCAAGAAGGTATTGTGCGAAGTTCAGGCTTTCAGAAAGGCAATTTTAGAGTCAACTTAGGCCAAGACGTATCGAAGAAGGTGAATGTTGGGGTAAACCTGAATGTAAACCGGAGCATTATGGATGGTGTAATCACAGATGAAGAAGCTGCTACTGCATCCAGTATTACATCTTGGGCTTTAGAGTTTAATCCCGGCCTACCAGTGTACGATAATGATGGTGATTATGTTTATGACAACAATACCTCCCGTCCTTCTGTGGGAAATCCAGTGGCCGATGCGGAGGAAACCAGCCAGTTTAATAAAGCCACACGAATTATGGGGAGTGCGGTTTTAAAATGGGAAATAGTTAATAACTTGGAATTCAAAAGCTCGGTTGGCATCGACGGATTTATAAACGAGCAGTCATATTTTGTGCCCAATTTTATAAAAAGGGCAGAGGCAAGTAATGGACAAGCTGTTTTAGGTGATACAAAAGGATATACCTGGCTCGTCGAGAATGTGCTCTCTTACAATGCACTTCTAAATAAAGACCACTTTATAAATATAGTGGCCGGGCATACGTTGCAAAAGTTTGAGAACAACTTCTTGTATGCCGCTACTTCCGACTTTGATGATAATAGGTTGGGATTTAATGCCATTCAAAGTGGAAATGAGAAAACGTTATCGTTGAGCGGTGCTTCAGGTTGGCAAATGCAATCGGTGTTATCACGCGTGAATTACACGTTTAAAGACAAATACTTGCTTACGGCGTCGGGGCGCGTGGATGGCTCCTCAAAGTTTGGTGAAGGAAATAAATATGGCTTTTTCCCCTCATTCTCAGCTGCATGGCGCATGAAAAACGAAGCATTTTTAAAAGATGTAGCATTCTTAAGCGCTTTAAAGCTTAGGGTAGGATATGGAATTGTAGGAAACGAAGGTATTCCACCTTATAGCTCTATGGGAACCTTGGAGGTAACGGAAGCTTATTTCGGGGAGAATGAAATAGCGAAGGGCGCGGGGCCCGCAACCTTGGCTAATGAAGATTTAAAATGGGAAACCACCAGCCAATTAAATATAGGTTTAGATGTGGGGTTTTTTGACGATCGTATTTCGGTAACCACTGATTATTACATCAAAAATACAACCGATCTGCTATTAAATGCTCCCGTTCCTTATATCTCAGGCTTTAAGTTTGCTTATACCAATGTGGGAGAGCTTCTAAACGAAGGGTTCGAGATTGCTATCAACTCGCATAATTTAACCGGAGAGCTACAATGGCGAACCAATCTCACATTTTCACACAACCGTAACGAAATCATAAAACTGACCGGAGAAGAAAATGCTGGTTTAGTTGGCCAAAATATATTGGGCATTAACGGCTGGACTCGCATCACCGAAGGTAAACCCATTGGAACTTTTTATGGCTACAAGTCGGATGGAATTGTGCAGAAGGGTGAGGATCTCAATGAAGTGCCGGTTTTTGTAAGCTATGCGCCAACGTATGGCGATCGTAAGTATGTAGACCAAAATGGGGATAACATCATCAATGAAGAGGATAAAGTGGAATTAGGAAACGCCAATCCTGACTTCACTTTCGGGATTGGGAACGAATTTAATTATCACAATTTCTCGCTTAATGTATTTCTGCAAGGAGTGTACGGGAATGAGGTGGTTAATTTTAATCGCTTTGGGTTAGAAAGCTTTGATGGAACCAAAAACAATTCGACCGTTGCATTAGATCGCTGGACGCCCAACAATCCTACCAACATATATCCACGGGCCAATGCGCTTCCGCCCGGCAATGTACTTTCGGATGTTCAGGTTGAAGATGGCTCATACCTGCGTGTACAGGATGTAACCCTGAGCTATTATTTACCCGTTAAATGGGTGGATAAATGGAACTTCAAGCTCGTTCGCTTCTACGTGAGCGCAAAAAACCTGTACACTTTTACAAACTATTCCGGTTATGATCCTGAGGTGAGTCGGTTTGCGAATGATAATCTGAGTATGGGTGCTGATTATGGCTCATATCCACGGTCAAAAATGTTCATGGCTGGAATTAATATTTCGTTATAAGGAGCAAGAGATGCTGTTATCAAACATAAATTTTTCCATAAAGTCTGCTTTACTGTTTCTGGCTGTCATAGGTTTAATGGCTATTGGCGGGTGCGATTTTTTAGATGAAAACCCAAATTCTACCATCACAACCGATAATTTCTATCAGACGGAAGGAGATGCAGTTTCGGCTACTAACGCACTTTATGACTATTTAAGCGTTGGGACAGATGGTATTTTTGAGCCTTCTTTTGGGGGAATATTCTTTAATGACTACTGGATTTTCAATGATCTGGTATCCGACAATGTTGCAGAAACACAAACTGATCAAACCTATAGAAGCCTGTCTGAACTCAATCACACGGCAGATAATTTACGCATTGAGTTTTATTGGCAAGATCTGTACAAAACTATAAATGCGGCTAATGTAGTCATAGATCGCATTCCTGCCATCGATTTTAACGAGACGAAAAAGGACCATCTATTGGCTGAAGCTCATTTTATACGTGCCATGATGTACTTTGAATTGGTGCGTACTTTTGGCGATGTACCGCTTATGACTAATGCCACTACGGATGTATCTAACACCTACAAGCCGAGAACGGAAGCCTCCAAAATCTATGCACAAGTTGTAGATGATTTAGAATATGCTGAGAAAAATTTAAGTACAACCTACAGAGTAGGAAAAGGCCGGCCAACGCCTATGGCGGCTACCGCGCTATTAGCTAAAATATATTTGTATGAAGGAGACAATGGCCTGGCTGCTGGCAAAGCCAAAGAGGTTATAGATTCTCATCAATATCAATTAGAGCCTGATTTTGCTGACATATTCAAAATTGCCAATATGAATCGGGGTGAAATAATTTTTGCGATTAATTTTAGTGGAACGCAAAGTGAAGGTTTTAAGCCCAATCAGTATTTAGTCCGATTATTGCCACCCAATATGGATAAGGATGGGGAAGGCCCAAGAAACTCACACGGCTGGGAAGTTCCTACCGATGACTTGTTTAACAGTTTTCAGAATAATGATCGCCGTAAAGAGGCCACTTTTATTGAAGAGTTCTCCTATAGCGATGGCTCCATGATTACTTTTGAACCGCATATTTCCAAGTTCTGGGATCATCAAGCTGAGCCCCGTGGCAATAACACCGACATGGATGTAGTGTACCTGCGCTACGCGGATATTTTGCTCATTTATGCTGAGGCCTTGAATGAAGAAAATAATGGCCCAACGGGTACAGCTTATGATGCGATCAATCAGGTACGCAAACGCGCGCGCTTCAATGGAACCGTTGAACAAAACATACTTCCGGATTTATCTGGCTTAAGTAATCAACAATTTAAAGATGCAATTCTTCAAGAGCGTCGTTGGGAGTTTGTAATGGAAGGCCAGCGCTGGGGAGACCTTGTTAGAATGGGCAAGCTGGTAGATAAGGTAAACGGTTCCGGTAAAACCAATGTATCGGCTGAACCCCATCATAAATTATTCCCTATTCCACAGCGTGAGAGGAATATAAATACCAATCTCACGCAGAATCCCGGTTACTGATAGTTCACTATTTAATTTCACCATAACAATAACAAGATATACTGTATTAAAATGAAGTTTGACAAAAGCCCTGCTATTCGAATATCCAATAAAACCTGTTTTATTGGATGGGCGACCATAATTGAACAAATATCCAATCATATTGATAAGCTCGATACCTCCACTCCGGTGGTGGCTATTGAATGTTATCAGGGAGTTTATTTCGAGGACCTAAAGAAAAACCTTGTTCAGGGCTTGCAACCAAATACGGTATTTACCTCAGACGATTATTTCTATGAGGAGAAAAAGATTAGAGAAATAACGCAGCCCGATGTTACGGACGATCGAATTTTTGGACGTATTACCCAATTGAGCATCCAGGATTTTATTGATAATGAGAAAAAAGTAATCATCAATCATAAAATTAAGAATGAAGGTGGTTTAACGATTATCATTGGAACCGGAGCCTCACAAATTGCGCATAAAACAGACGCTATCGTTTATGCGGATATGGCACGGTGGGAAATTCAACAAAGGATGCGAAAGCAAGAAATTTCTAATATTGGAATCAAAAATTTAGGAACTGGAACCGAAGATAAGTACAAACGCGGCTTCTTTGTGGATTGGCGAGTATGCGATCAATTGAAAAAGGAAATACATGGTTCCATTGATTTTATACTGGACACCAACCAACGTAATCAGCCGAAGTTAATTGATAAAGCAACCTATGATTATGCATTAGAACATACTGTTAATCGGCCATTTAGTTTGGTGCCTTTCTTCGATCCCGGACCTTGGGGTGGACAATGGATGCGCGAGGTTTGCGATCTATCTCCTGAGCCCGATAACTTTGCTTGGTGCTTTAACTGCGTTCCCGAAGAAAACAGCATTCACTATCAGTTCGATAATGGTGAAGTGTTTGAAATGCCGTCACTAAACGTTGTGTTTTTTCAAGCGAAAAAGCTACTGGGTGAGCAAGTGTATGAGCAGTTTGGGGGCGAATTCCCAATTCGGTTCGACTTCTTAGATACTGTGGAGGGAGGAAAACTAAGCCTACAAGTTCATCCCTCTGAGGATTTCATTAAAGAAGAATTTGGGATGAATTACACCCAAAATGAAAGCTATTATATGCTGGATGCTTCGGATGATGCCTTAGTATATCTTGGCGTTAAGAAAGGAATAAATCCCGATGAAATGATAGTAGATTTAAAAGCAGCCAATAATGGCAATGGCTCTTTTAATGCGGATAAGTATGTACAAACTTGGCCCACTAAAAAGCATGACCACTATCTGATTCCAAATGGAGCAGTTCATTGTTCTGCCGAAGGTTGTATGGTACTGGAGATTAGCGCAACGCCGTACATTTTTACTTTTAAACTGTGGGATTGGGATAGATTAGGCTTAGATGGTAAACCCCGTCCTATAAATGTAGAAAGAGGTGAGAAAGTAATTCGATGGGATTATGACGAAGAATGGGCAGAAAAAAATGTACTCAATAAATTTGAGATGCTGGATAGAGGAGAAGGATGGACCGAAGAACGAACCGGCTTACAACCCTCACATTTTATGGAAACACGCCGTCACTGGTTTGATAAACCGGTAACTCATAAAGCTAACGGAAGTGTAGCCGTATTCAACTTGGTAGAAGGGAAGCAAGCGGTTGTTTCCAGTCCTAAGAACGAGTTTGAGCCTTATACGGTAAACTATGCTGAAACCTTTATAATACCTGCTCATATTCAGGAGTATGTGATTGTCCCTGCAGGCGAAAGTGAAGGCGAAAAAATTGCAACCATCAAAGCGTTTGTGAGAACGTAATGCTGAAAATTAATAAGGAGTTTCAATGATAAAATCAGCCTCATTCAAAAAATTCGCACCTGTCATGATATCATTTTATATCATGGGGTTTGTAGATTTAGTAGGCGTGGCTACCGGTTATGTGCAAAAAGATTTTGAGCTATCAGATAGTGTAGCCCAGCTTTTACCCAGTATGGTTTTTATCTGGTTTGCACTTATATCGTTACCAACCGGCATTTTCCAAGATCGTAAAGGGAAAAAGCTTACCGTTAGTATCGGAATTTTTGTCACCGGCGTTGGGCTCCTTATTCCTTTCATAATGTACACATACCCAGCTATAGTGTTGGGCTTTAGTCTATTGGGCATTGGCAATACCATATTGCAAGTATCTGCAAATCCACTACTGATAGACATTTCAACAAAAAGCACGCAATCAGCAAATTTAAGTTTTTCACAATTTGTGAAAGCCTCAGCAGCACTGTTAAGCCCTATTTTTATTGCCATTTTGGTAAGAGTATTTGGGGATTGGAAGCTCATATTTCCTATTTATGCGGTCGTATCTATCTTAATTGCAGTGTGGTTATTGTCTATTAAAATAGAGGAGAAAACATCTTCAAAGCCACCGGCAACATTTGGTAGCGTAATTACCTTGTTGAAAGAAAAAGTGGTCATCGTTCTGATAGTAGGTATTTTCCTAATAGTAGGCTTTGATGTAGGCATGAATTCAAACATTGCTATCTTCCTTAAATCCCGATTTGCACTTGATTTGGAAACAGCCGGATTTGGTATAAGCGTATATTTCGCTTCCTTAATGACCGGACGATTTTTAGGCGCTGTCTTACTACGATACATTACCGAGCGTAATTTCATTATCGGCAGCTTAGTTCTCACTTTTGCCGGACTTGCAGGCATTATTTTCATTCCCTCTTTAGAAGCTGCTTGGGTGATGATATTTATAGCTGGCTTAGGCTTTTCAAATATTTTTCCACTACTGTTTTCTATTGCCATTCATCGCATGCCCGATTATGCAAACGAGGTCTCAGGGTTGATTATACTGGCTGTTTCAGGAGGGGCTGTAATTCCTCCACTAATGGGTTATGTAAACCAAAGCTTTGGAACTACTGCGCCTATCTTGGTACTGGTAGCTTGTATGTTATATGTATCGTACGCCACCTTGTTTATTTTAGGCCAAAAACCTCAAGAATCGGAATAATAAACCAATGAATTCATCCAAGACTATACTCACTTTAGATGCCGGCGGAACCAACTTTGTGTTTTCTGCCATTAAGAATGAAAAAGAAATAATTGAGCCCATCACGCTGTCGGCACAATCACATGATTTAGAATTGTGTCTGGAAAACTTGGTAAAAGGTTTTAGGCTGGTAATAGAAAAAATTAAAGAGAAGCCAGATGCTATTAGTTTCGCTTTTCCTGGACCGGCCGATTATCCAAATGGAATTATCGGTGATTTGCCTAATTTTGAAGCCTTTAATGGGGGCGTAGCTATGGGGCCGATGCTGGAAGCAGAGTTTGGAATGCCTGTTTTCATAAATAATGATGGGGATTTATTTGCCTATGGTGAAGCTCTGAGTGGAATGCTACCGGAAGTAAATGGAAAGCTGGAGGCTGGAGGAAGTCCGAAAAAATTTAAAAATCTGTTAGGTGTTACGCTGGGAACCGGTTTTGGTGCCGGAATTGTGATTAATCGGACTTTGATGAGTGGAGATAACTCATGTGGTGCAGGAATTCATGCTACGCTAAATCCTCTAAATAGAGAATGGAATGCGGAGGAGTCGGTAAGTACGCGTGCAATTCAAAGAGAATATGCGAGTGACGCAGGAATAGAAATAGATTCCAAGCTAATGCCCAGCGATGTTTATAGCATTGCTAAGAATGAGAAGGAGGGAAATCAACAAGCAGCACGTAATTCATTTCAACGATTTGGTACTGCGTTGGGATTATCACTTGCCAATGCCATCACCCTAATTGATGGCTTGGTAGTAATTGGCGGCGGACTATCGGAAGGATGGGACTTATTTGCGCCCTCTATGTTTAAAGCACTCAATAAAACATTCAAACACCCGAGTGGCAGTGAATCGGCCCGATTATCTTGCAAAGTATTTAATCTTGATGATGAAGATGAATCCACTTCGTTCATCAGAGGGAATACCAAAAGTACGACCATTCCGGGCACTGATAAGGTAATTGTATATGATGATTCTCAACGAATTGGTATTGCAAAATCTAAGCTTGGTGCAAGTAAAGCAATCGGTTTGGGAGCTTATGCTTTTGCTATCCGCTCCTTGTCTGAAATTGAAAACTAAAGTGATATGTACGTAACAAAATGGTTAATTATTTTCGGTACATGTGGAATTGCTCTACTATCAGGATGCACACAATCAGATGAGATATATCAGAATATTCCCCCTTTAGATAATATGCCGGGTGAGTGGGTTTCAGCTGATACAGCCGATATGGAGCCATCTATTCGAAATTTCAGAGGACAGGCGCTTACTAACAGAGATATAAATTCAGTAAGCTGGTTTGTTTCGGCACCGTATTCAGGCGGTTATCATACAGGCCGATTGAGGATAAATGGTGCAACACCTGAGGTTCATTCCTTCCGCTGGCAGGCGTGGCAGGCTTTACGAGTAGCCGAATGGGAGGGCTGGAAGCTCAAAAGCTCAACCCGGATGCCCATTGAGAAAGATGGAATATTATGGGAGATTTCCATCACTAATACAGAAAATGAGTCCCGTGAGCTGAGCCTCGAATTAGATATGATTGGTTTTAACAGTTCTTATGGAGGGGAATGGCAATGGTGGTATCCATATCCTAAAATGGATGGCAAAACTACCAATCGGGATGAGGAAATCGAAAATGTCCGCACCTATTTCAATGCTGATTTCAACTCCATCAAAACTAAAACTACCGAATTAATAGGAGGGAAGCCTCAACAAAAAGATGTTACACTGAGTTGGCCTACCGACCAAGATATTCTCAAGGCTAAAAAATATGACACAATGTTGGAGGATGAGATAGTATTGATTCGTGATAGCGAAACTTCCGCTAAAACTGCATTCAAGATAGCCGATGATAGTTGGGACTATTCTAAGTTCAACAGCGGCGCTACGGCAAGAAAATCAATACAGGTAAAAGCAGGTGAGACCTATGTTCTACAATATGTAATGCTGGTTAACTCTGATGAGAATCAGCTTAAGAAGGATATAAGCAGTGTATCAAATAGTTTTTCGACAGAATTTCGGCGTATTGAAGAAGAATGGAAATCGAGATGGCAGCAAATATTCAAACCAGATAACGCACTGCTTTCCGGGGCTTTCCCTGTTTTAGCCACCGATGATTCTCTCGCAAAGCGTGTGTACTATACTGGACCGTTGACCATGCTGTATTTAATGAATGAGAACTTGCCGCAGCACGACAGGGTGTTTTTAACCGGTGGACCGAGGTGGGGCGCTTCTATCACCTTTTTCTGGGACATTACGGAATGGAGTACGCTCTGGGCGGTAGTTGATCCGGAGATGATGAAGGAGCAGTTAACCTCATGGATTAAAATTGATCCCAGCCTTTATTATGGCAAAGACAATATCAGCGGAATTGGAGTAGGTAACGGATATTCAGCCAATTACTGGGCTCTATTTCAAATGATTCGCGGATATATCACGGTATCGAAAGATTATGCCTTTTTGGATAAGGAAATTGAAGGAGAAACGGTTTTCGAGCACTTGGAGAAGTATGCTGAGAACTGGAAGAACATTTCAATTTACGGGCAAAAGGGAGCTCAAAAAGACATCTATAAATTAGCTGATTTCGGAGATGATGAATGGAACTTGTTAGAAGCCGTTCCCACCTACAAACATATAGTTCCCTCATTTAACGCGGCCTATGTGTGGATGATGCGTGAAGCAGCCGACTTCGCGGAGCTAAAAGGAGATTCTGATAAAGCACAACAGCTTCGAAATGAATCAAATGAAATGATGATGCGACTGTTAAAATTATATGCCGGAAACGGTGTTTGGAACAGCCTATATCCCAATGGGAAAACGATTGAAGTTCGGCATTCCTTGGATTTTATGTTTCTTGGGCGATATGTACCCGAGGATATTCCTCCGAATATCAGAGAAGAGATGATGGATTTCTTATATAGGGAGCTAATTACAGCACACTGGATGCGTGCACAATCGTTACAGGATGTAGCAGCAGAAGATTCAGGCCGACCCGACCATGGCCCGCTGGGAGCATTTGATGGGTGGCCGGCGGGAACAATGGATGCGTTAACGCAGCTTGGTTTCCCAAATAAAGCTCTCGACTTTTATCACAATATTGCCCCTGTTACTAAAGAGGGAATTTGGGCACAGGCACACGAGCTTTGGGGTGAGAATAAGCGCCAAAAGAATGCTCGAGTACGTATAGCACAAAGAGGATGGCATAATCGGGAATCATCGGCGGGTATTGGGATGTCGCAGGTGATGTTGAAGGATTTTTTCGGATTCTATCCCAATGTAAAAGGTCAGTCAATCACTTCTCAAAAAAAACCGAATTTCACAGGAACGCTTTACAATGTGAAATATGGCGGAGTGTATTATCGATTGATTTCAAAAGATGGAAAGGTTGAAATGGAACGTATGAATACAGCTAATTAAACTATGAATACACAAAAACTTTATCGAGTAGGAATACAAGCAGTTTTGCTGGCTTTTATTATTTCCTTTCATGCAACATCACTTTCAGCCCAAAATAAAAAGCCGACTGATTATGTAGATCCGCTAATTGGAAGTCACGATTCCCGATGGATAAACTTTCCCGGCCCAACGATGCCTTTCGGAATGGTGAAGCTCAGTCCGGATAATCAAGAACGAGGCTGGAAAGCCGGTTACGAATATAATATTTCTAATTTAGCGGGCTTCAGCCACATACATTCGTGGACAATGGCCGGTTTACTGGCGGTTCCTACCAATGGCCCTTTGAAGATAAAGCCCGGCACCGAAAAAGATCCGGACCGTGGCTACCGCTCACATTTCAGGCACGAAACAGAACACGCTGAGCCTGGCTATTACACCGTGCTACTGGATGATTACAACATCAAAGCGGAGCTCACTGCCACCAAGCGTGCTGGATTTCATCGCTACACGTTTCCTGAAAATGATTCCTCTCGCATTCTCATTGATTTGCTCACGCCCTCGGAGTACAACTATGAAATTGGTTATACCAATGTTACAAAAGTCAGCGATAGGGAGATTGAAGGAGTGTCGTACCAGCAAAGCCTGAGAAAAGCCAATTACAATGAATACATACTCAATTTTGTAATTCGATTTAATAAGCCTTTTAAAAGCATGAATGGCTGGGTGAAAGAGGAGATCTATCGAAATGTGGATCAGATTTCATCTGGATTTGGACACAAAGATGTGGGCACTTTTTTGGAGTTTGAAACGGAGGAAGGGGAGCAAATTATGATGCAAATTGGCATTTCACTGGTTAGCGTTGAGCAAGCGCGGCTCAACTTGGAAACGGAGCTTAATCCCTATAATTGGGATTTTGATAAAGTGCGTGCCGACAATAAAAAAACTTGGAACAACTTGCTTTCTGTTATTGAAGTGGAAGGAGGTACCGAGGCAAATAAAACTAAGTTTTATACCAACATGTACCGTGCTTATGCCGGCCGAACCACGTGGAGCGATGTAAACGGGAAATACACGGATATGTACGAAAAAGTGCAGCAAGTAAATCCGGATATGCCCATTTATGGAAGCGATGGTTTCTGGATTTCTATGTGGAATTTGAATCAGCTCTGGTCATTGGCAACCCCCAAAATTGCCAATAGCTGGGTAAAATCTATGCTCGAGATTTATGACAAAGGAGGTTGGTTACCCAGGGGTCCTACAGGAATTGAATATTCTGGAATTATGGTCGCTTCACATCAAATAAGTTTGTTGACTAATGCCTATCACAAGGGTATTAGAAATTACGATGTAGATAAAATGTATGAAGCAATCTACAAGCAGCAAACCGTACCTGGACATCCCCATGAAGCTGGTGGATATGCTGGAAACCGGAATCTTAAAGAATACATGGCCAAAGGCTTTGTTCCGGATGAGGAAGGGCCAGTTTCTAACACACTCGCGTATGCATACGATGATTGGACTGTGGCACAAATGGCTAAAGCTTTAGGTAAAACCAAAGATTATAAGGAGTTCACCAAGAGGGCCTTCAATTACAAAAATGTATTTGATCCTGAAGTTGGGTTTATGCGACGAAAATATGCGAATAGAGATTGGGTAGAAGACTTTCAACCTTTTGGTGAAGTCACGTTTTTAGGCTCAGGTTGGGTAGAAGGCAATGCATGGCAGTACACTTATTTTGTACCGCACGATCTGCATGGCTTAATTAATTTATTGGGTAAAAATGAGTTCAACGATAGACTGCAAAAAGGGTTTGAAACCTCAGCTCCTCATAATTTTAATTCCGAGCACTTGGGCTCGAACAGCTTGTCAGGAATGGGAATATTGCCCGTTAATCATGGAAACCAGCCAAATATGGAGGCGGCATATTTATTCAATTATTCGGGAAAGCCTTGGCTCACCCAATTTTGGTCACGCGAAATTATGGACAATTATTATGGAGTAACCCCGGAAGATGGTTGGTTAGGTGATGAAGACCAAGGACAAATGGGTGCTTGGTTTGTGATGAGTGCTTTAGGACTTTTTGAGATGGATGGTGGTGCTTCCGAGCATCCTATATACGAAATTGGAAGTCCGCTATTTGAAGAAATAACGATCCACTTGGATGAAAGATATTATCCTGGCGGGAAGTTTGTGATTAAGGCAAAAGGCACATCTAAAGAAAACAGGTTTATACAATCAGCTAAATTAAATGGGAAGAAATGGAATCAACCGTGGTTTTATCATGCCGATTTAGTGAAAGGTGGAGTGCTTGAGCTTGAGATGGGAAGCAGACCAAACAAGAAATGGGGAAGTAAGCCGGAGCAGTCTCCACCATCATTAAGTACAATATTGAGTCAGTCTGAAATTGATTCCATCATGGCCTACGACCGTCAGGCAGAGGAATTGGCGGAATGGAATCGTGCTGTAAAAGCCTATTATTATCATCGGAAAGAGCATTTTGAGCTTTTGCCAAATACGCCGCATTCTATTTTATTTTTAGGTGATAGCATTACCGATAATGCAGAATGGGCAGAATTGTTTGGGAACAACCCTCATATAAAAAACCGCGGCATTGGTGGCGATGATACTGATGGTGTTTTAGAGCGGCTGGGAGAAGTAACGGAATCGAAGCCAGATAAGATATTTATTATGATTGGGACAAACGATTTGGCTTACGGGAAATCTAAAGAATATGTGGTGCAGAATTATCGGAAAATTTTGGAACGGATTATGGCAGACTCCCATGAAACTAAAATTTTTGTGCAAAGTATTTTGCCGGTTGATGAAGTAAGGTATCCAACTCGGCCAAATGCAGCTATCAAATACATCAATCAAGAGCTCGAAAAAATGAGTGCGAAGTTAGGGTTGACATACATTGACTTAGCCTCTGCATTTGAAAAAGAGGGGATAATCGATCCCAAATATAGCATAGACGGGTTACACGTAAATGGAGATGGCTATGAAGTTTGGAAAAAACTTATTCAGGATTATGTGGAATAAAAAAACAAGGATTTTCATTTATTTTGTGTTGCTGTTTTCTCTTATAGAATCAGTTCATCTGATACATGCGCAAACTGTATTCCAGGATACGTTTACGAATGTCTCTGTGCGCGATGCAGGCGAGTGGACCGATATGTTTTATAGAAAAGGAGATTGGTTTGGAGCCGATGGAATTTTCTCGTTTTCGCTGGATGGGAGTGAAGCTATTAGTGCCGGTAAAAATGGTACTACGTTGCTGACATTTTCAGATACCATGACGGGACAAGTGATGGATGATACCGTTCATAACTTCAGAATGGTAAATAATTCAGTGGCTTTGATAGATGGTATTCAACCTTCGGGACAAACGATGGATATTTTATTGAACCGGGATAAAAATGGGAATATCATCAATTTTTTCAATCCTGATACTCCTAATTCAAGTCCTAATGAATACTACTGGATGGGAGATGGATTCATCAATAAAGAAGACGGGAATTCTCTGAACATTTTCGGATACCGAGTGGTAGATTATAGCAATAAATCGTGGGATTTTGAGCAGGTTGGAGTTACGCTTATTACGGTCCCCGGCGCCAAGTTGAAACCCCCTTTTGAAGCACAACAGCAAATGGATGCCCCACTTTATGTGGATATTCCCGAAGTTGGGAAAGGCACTTTTGGCTCTGCTGTATTCGTAAATACTGAATGGGCAGAAGCCCCAAATCCTGATGGTTTTGTGTATGTTTATGGACTATTGGATCCTAATAAACAATTGATAGTTGCCCGCGTACAGCCTGCCACATTTAAAGATTTTAGCACTTGGCGATTTTGGGATGGAAACGTATGGCAAGCAGACATTATTAAAGTAAAACCAATTACTAACCGTGTTTCCAACGAATTGAGTTTAACTCCCCTAAAGGACGGCCGTTATTTACTAATTTTTCAGCTTGATGGCATTGGGGAATACACGGCTTCCAGAATCGCAAAAACACTCATTGGTCCATTCGGTCCAATTCAAAAAATCAGGAAAGCACCTGAAATTTCGAACCCACCGGGAATCATTCCGTATAATGCCAAAGCCCACCCAGTGCTCTCAACCGAAAACGAATTACTCATCAGTTACAACACCATATCTTTAGATTATTTCAACGACATTTTAAAATACCCACACATGTATCGCCCCCGATTCTTCTGGCTCTCCTTTGAAGAGTGAGAAGGGTAAACCGCTGAATTTAATTTATTAGCGTGATTTTATTAGTCCTTCTTTCAGATTTATACTGGCAGTTGTAGGCTTGTTGAATGGAGAACTTTTTGTAGTAATGCGGCTGTTTATTCAGATTCATTATATTTTTTTGAACAGTCCATTACGTATGATTAGATTAAGAAATCAGAAAAGTTATTAATAATTGCAACGTATCAATATTTAGCAAAAGGATAACTGATGAAAGCCCAATACTATATCAATGTGGCAGACAGCTATTTGCGTTATTTGAATGAAAAAAACTTGGAAGGCATACTGTCGTTATACGCGGATAATGCTACTGTTGAAGATCCGGTTGGCAGCGAGATAGTGATGGGAAAGGAGGCTCTGCGGGAGTTCTATTCAGGAGCTGTAAATATAGACTTATCTCTTACACGTACAGGTCCTGTGCGTATTGCAGGGAGCGAAATCGCCTTCCCTTTTCAGTTAGGTATGAATATATCCGGCACCTCTATGAAAACAGATATTATTGATGTGTTTCGTTTTGATGAGTTTGGAAAGATTGTTTCAATGCGAGCCTTTTGGGGGCCGTATAACCGTACGGTGGAAAGAGAATAGTTTCTCTGCGCAGCTTTTACTGTTAACCAGAGTAAGATTCATGGACACAATACTTTGGGCAATACCATTTTCTACTAAACACACCTTATTTTTGGCTGTGCCTTTGCGGCTACATTTTCTTCCAAATCGTTTTTGCCGTAGCACATACTTTATTTATACCTTCAATTTTTATTGAATGCAGGAATGATTTATCACTTGGATCATTAGAACCACTATCATCATTTTTGGTCATAGAAATAATTGTTTGGCCATAATTCGCTTCTGCAATAAATCTACCATCTATAGAGTGTAAATAATAGTTATCAATGATGTTGTCAGGCACTGATTCAATGGCCCATTGCAAGTATCTGATATTATTTACGTGCTTAATCATATCGGTATCATATTTATGAACGTTGAATTTCAGCTCATAATCTGAATTCTCAATAGGCTTAATCGTTTTAGAAATATCATAATCCATGCTTTTTTCATTCCAGAAAGACCATTTATTAATTATATCATTAAGTATTTGAACAGGTCTTCTTCTTTTAATATCAAAGAAAACCCACAAGCCCCTGGCTCTTCCGATAATATTATTTTGTTCATCATAAATTATATTTTCTCTAAAACCTTTAATGGTTGAATATTTTGATAACCAGGTTCTAATAGTGATTTTATCTTTATAATGGGGATATCGCTCCATTTGCAGTACCCCAGAAACTAAAACCCACCCAATGTTTCGTTCAGCCAGCTGATACAAGCTATGGTTTATAGAATAACAATGTTCAGCAGCTGTCTCTTCTAATAAAGTCAAGATGGTGGTAGGCGAAGCAACGCCTAATTCATTCATTTCGAAATATCTAAGTTCGAATTGTTTATCGAAATATTCTTTAATCATCTCTCTTTTTATCATTTAACTGCTTAAAAATAACGGTATCGGACTGTTCTTTACCAGCTCATGCGTAACCGAACCGAATGTTAACCGTCGGATGGCAGACATAGAATGGGCTCCTATGATAACTAAGTCGGCTCCCGTATCTTCAACATGATTAATAATTTGTTTTCCGGCTCCACCTTTCTCATCAATTAGTAGCTCATTGACCCGTTCATAGCCATGAGCTTTCAGATAATCATAGGCAAGATGAAGCACTAACTTCCCTTTGTCGGCTACCTCTTCCTTTTCTTTGTTACAGGCATACACCACATCAATTTCAATATCACGGCCAAAAGGTTCCAGTTGTACGAACCACTGCAAAGCCCGAGCCGAGGCATTACTTCCATCATGCGCTACAACTACATGATGTATGGGTCGGTAAGAGTCTGTTACCATGAGCGTTGGCCCAGCTCCCTTCTTCACAATATTAGCCAGAGTTTTTGTCTCAATTTTAGGCCTGTTATAAAAGAAATGAGACTCTCTTCCAATCACCAGTAAATCGTGATATTTAGAATCCTCAATAATACGTTCATGCGGCACTCCTTCATGCATAAATTTAGAATGCTCGACTCCTGCGGATTCCACCAGTTTTTTGAAATTTTTCAGCAGTTTACCGGCCTCCTCCCTCGATTCTTCGGTCAAATTGCTTTTTAGCTGTTGGGCATAATGGATGGTTCCAATTCCGCCACCTCCCACAACATTGTTAATAGCTGACAAATCCACAACGGCAAGTCCTGTCAGGCTTGAATTAAAAGTGCTTGCCAGTTTAATAGCATAACGGATAGCTACAGGAGTATCCATATCTCGGTCGAGGGCTACTAATATTCTTTTAAGCATTGTTCTATTCCTTTGATTTTAAGAGGTTTATTTTCAAAAATGATCTATCAATCTATGGTACAAATTAACTGGTAAAGAGGGGCTTTACAACCTGCCGATGAAGTACGATATGTTATAGCAGTCATACTTTTTATTTTTCATCCTTCGAGCCGCTCACTATCCGTGATATAATTCCTTTTTGGTCTGTAAATTCTGCAATTAATACACCTATCAAATGGATGGCTATAAATGCTATCAGGTAGTAAATACCAAGCACGTGGATTTCTTCCATCGGCTTTTTCAATTCTTTGGGTCCTAATTCTATTATGAGTCCGGTTGTTAAAGAAACAATGACACAAGCATAAAAAATAAGGTAAGTCCATTTCTGAAATTTCATTTTTATGGATAGCTTTTTACCAAAAGGATTTTGAAACTTCATGTGTCCGAATGCAGGAAGCATGAAACGAATACTGAATAATCCAACCAATGCATAACCCATGTAAATATGCCAATTCCACATCGGCTGTCGTATCTTTTTCGCTAACGCAATGGTTTGGTCTTGAGATAAAACCTGTTCGGTATTACTAAGATATTCTTGAATAATAGCTGCCATGTTATACTTGTTCATCCATGTTAATCTCAAAAAAATGGTAATTAACAAAAGAATGAAAGTAAAGGCTATGGTCCAATGAATAATTCGATATACGTTAGAATAATTTGTCTTTTCCATAATGTTCGTTTTAAGTATGAAGTGCAATGGTTGGCGTAAGATCCATGCTATTCATGTTATCCTCGCTTTGTACATAAGCTTTATTCCTATTTATACTAATTAAAGATGTAGATAATATGAATTAATCGAATGTAACTGCAAAGTACGAACGGCGGTTTATCCTGAAGAATTACAGTGATAATATGATATGCTCATCTGAATGAATTGCATTTTACCCCGCTCCGTGATGTTTGGTGGAGGCTCTGACTTACAAACGCATGTGAACTTGAAATACCCAAATCAAGGATATTCGACATCAAACTAAGCGGAGTTATTCTATAACCCATCACTTAGAAAACCCGACGTTTATATCCGCCCTACATATTTTGTGTAGCTTTATCGAGCAGAGCCTAATCTCTTGGATGCTGATAAATCATGGAATAAAATGGTAAAGCCGGATAATAGTAGAAGCGATTCTCCTGTAAAGCCATCATTTAATTAGTAGCATTTTGCGAGTTACAGTGCCGTCCGGCATAGTTAATCGGTAGAAATACATTCCGCTGGAAAACTGAGCTGCATTCCAAGTAACGGAATAGGAGCCGCTTTGCTTAAAAGAATTTACCAGCGTGGCAACTTTTTGGCCAAGCGAGTTAAACACGCTAAGCACCACTTGCTTTGGGGCATAAAGCGTATAATTAATTTTTGTAGTGGGATTAAAAGGATTGGGATAATTTTGCTTTAAAGCCACGTCCTTGGTAATAATTTCTTCACTTTTTGAAGTGGAAGTAGGTTCTGATTCCATAAATAACATGATCCGCTTCATGACTTCATTGCGGGCCGATTCTGGATAAATAGTTTCAAAAGGAAATCCCAGATACACAAGCTTGCCGGGCTGATTACCATTGGGGAAAAAGCCTTCAAATTGAACTCCGGCTACTTGTTGGGAAGCTATACCGGAATAAATCAATGCAATATCAGCATCGCTTGAAGGCGTTAAAACATCCAGGTAACCTACATCATAACTTCCTTTCGTTCCGTCATCGAAAGAGATGGACGAGAGGCCTTCGAACATGGAGCCTTGCACAGGTTCCGTGGCGTAGTAAGTGGCCGTTTTGTTATTGGGAGCATCTAAACGATATTCTGCTTTTAGGTAATCTTGTATAAAAGCACGATCGGTAGAATCTCCACGATGATCCAAATCCCAAGCAATTTCAGCTCCTGAAACTACCAACGAGCCACCGTGCTGAAGGTAAGATTTTACTACTTCCTGTTCCTTTGTGCTGAATGTTTCATCTGCGGTGCTTTCTGTCCCCAAGATCCAGTGAACCACATCATATGTATTCAGTGAAATTAACTGTTTAGAAACGGCTTCATTGGTAGCAGAATCAAAAGTGTACCCATTGGCATGAAGTGCTTTTCCATGTTGGCGTATAAAATCATGGGTGTTTCCGGCCGTTACACGATCAAAGCCGTTCACTACCAATAATTTATTTTTGGGTTGAGCCGGAGCTACGCCTAAAACTTCCGAGTATTTGCTTGTATCGTTGCTCGAAACAGATTGCAGTTTTATAAAAGTGATTTCATTTGGACTCAAATCTGTTAACGCTAACGGCTCTGGCATAATTGATTCAGATCCCGAAAATACTCGCCCATCTGAACTAACTGAAATCCGGTACGAGCTGGCGCTCGAATCTTCCTTAACAGGAATATAAGCTGTAGTAGAATCCTCAGAGGTAATTCCAAATACTTGGGGAGGTTTAAGCTCCTCAGCTTCACCTAAAGGGTGAAACGGTTTCCTAATTACACCTTCATCACTAAACAAAGAAGCTTTTGCTGC
Organism: Gracilimonas sp.; assembly: GCA_041689895.1. Lineage (GTDB taxonomy): Bacteria > Bacteroidota > Rhodothermia > Balneolales > Balneolaceae > Gracilimonas. The sequence continues at coordinate 23,403 of JBDNFJ010000131.1, forward strand.
AACCTGAAGCACATCGGTAATGCGATAAATCCGGTTATTGATCAAAACACTATCTCGCACCAGTCGAATACCGTGACTGTAATCGGCATACGTTTCGGCATGGCCGGCGTAAACCGGCTGAATAGGAGTCCCATTTTTATAATGCCAGCCGTAAATAACCACTCTCTTCGATGAATTTCCATAGAACCTATTCAAGATGATAACATCTTTTTTATCTCCCGCCACCAAAGCTCCCAGCGGTTTGGCATCCAGCGTTTTTGCCCGTTGCGCTTTCACCATAGTATTGTGTTCCCACATAACAGGAATGGTGGTCATTTGTGGACTTGCAGGAATAGGGGAGGGGGATAGTTTGACCGAGGCGTGACTCCAAATTTGATCCACCATTTGCTTAGTTGGAAGCGTGAAGCCAATTGCATCCGATATTTTTTGAGCTAAAATAGGTGTCATGGGCATTAGGAAATAATCACTGTCGGAGCCAACGGCCAGATAATCCGGCAGTACGAAATAGGTTACTTCATAAGTAGAATCCTGAATGGTTTTTGAAAATGAAATGGGAATCAAATCACGTAAAAAGCTGGGCACATTTCCATTCAATATCTGTTGGTAAATCTGCTTTTCTCGGTCTTTTACGCCAAGATTTTCAACCTGACCTTTAAAAGCGCTGCCTGAAACAGCCTCATTAGCGCGAGGAGGGAGGGGAAGCTTTTGAGCATGCAGCAAATCAGAAGCCCCTATTACCAAAAGCAAAAGTAATAAGGTAGATTTGAATGATACAGGTAAGGAAAGTTTACTCATTCTATATGTTCTTTTTAACAAACTCAGCTAATATCTTTTCTTGTGAGATTGGTTGCTTGCAGGTAATTAACTCCGTGGTAAAAGATACCAGAGGGGAGTGTAAATCAAACTCTGCCTGAGTAATTTGACGAAAGATTCTTTTTTGTCTTCTGCTACACCATTTAAATATTCTTGAACTGTCATATTAATATGCTTTCCATATTTGACTACTGTTTTTTCCATGCCAAATGGCCCCAAGCCAAGCCATAGCTTATATACGATATTGGTACGGTTATTAATTCAGGCATTTGGTTCGCATAGTTTTAAATGAGTTTTTCTGCCTTCTTTTATTATTATTTCAACAATTTTTTCAATGTCTTTTTTTGAGGTTCTAAAATTAACAACACAAGCTCTTAAACAATACTTTTCATAAACAATGGCATTAGATAGGAATACCTCGCCTCCCGTTTGTAATTTATTTAATATCGCTTCATTCAACGTATTGAGATAGGTCTCTCTATTTTCTAAACCACTTGCATAGTCAGTAGGAATATATCTAAATGTTGTTATACTCAAATTTTGGGTAACGGCCTCTAATTCTTCGTGATTTTCAGCGAGAAAAAATAATAGTTTAGATAATTCAATATCTTCGCTTATTAATTTTACATAGCCATTTCTTCCTACTTGTTGTAATGTCAACCATACTTTTAGCGCCTTAAATCCACGAGAATTTTGCAATCCAAATTCATAATAATTTTGAGCTATTTCACCTTCAGTACTGCTAAAATTATAATATTCGGGATGCGAACTAAACGTATCGATTAGATGCTGTGGGTTTTTAACGAGTGCACACCCTGCCTCAAGCGGACTGTAAAGCCATTTGTGGGGATCTAATGCAATGGAATCGGCCTCCGATACACCTTCAAACAGGCTCTTTAAGGAAGGGATAACCGCAGCAGGAATACCATAAGCACCATCAATATGAAACCACATATCGTATTTCTTACCAATAGTTGACAGGTTTTTTAGGTTATCAACGACGCCTGTACTCACGTCTCCAGCCGTTCCTATGATCATGAGAGGTTTGCACCCGTGTTTAATGTCGTTTTGAATGGTGTTTTCTAAAACCTTCTCATCCATTTGGTTTGCTGGAGTTGTTTGTATCCACCTAATAGATTTAGTTCCGAGTCCAAATAAAATAGCTGCCTTTTCTACCCAGGTATGTGTTGTTTTTGAACAGTAAACAGTCAATTTATCCGAAGTGTTTGAGATTCCGTCCTCTTTAATGGCTTTTGGTGCTTTTGCAGTTCTGGCAGCCAAAAAAGCAGTAAAATTAGCCATATTGCCACCACTGACCAAGATGCCTCCATAATTTGGTGATACCCCAATAAATTCTGCTAACCACCTAACCGTTTGCTTTTCAATCTCGGTAGCTATTGGGCTTAAAATATGTGCACCAACGTTTGGATTAACGGAAGCCGCCAGCAAATCTGCCAATGCTCCTAATGGTGCAGCTGAAGAAGTTATATATCCCAAAAATTTTGGATGGCCATTTAATAAAGAATTGTTGAATAATAAATCGGACGTTTTAGACAGTAATTCAATTGGTGGTGTTCCATTTTCTGGTAGGGGACAATCTCCGATTATCTTTTGTAGCTCACTTGGAGTTTTAGTTGTTGTAACTGGTTTTTTGTCGATTGAATCAATAAAATCAGCAATTTTATCTATTAATTGATATCCCAGTTCTTGAAACTCTCTTTTGTTGAGTTCTATCCCATTTTCTCGGTTTTCATCCATGGTATAATGTTTCTCCTTAAGGTGTTACAACGTTTTGGTTATGAGCAGTAGCGTCCCGCAGGGCGAGGTTTTGTTGTGCCACTTATTGCTCAATTGTCTTTCTCAATATTTTTGAAGAAATCTGTTAATGATTTTAGCGTGAAACCTTGTTGTTCTGCCAAACTAATTTCAGGATTTTCATCGGTTAGTAATTTTCCTAAATAACCAAATTGAGAGTGATTTCCACCAACCACTTCTATTAAATCAGTATTTTTCGGTAATTTTGCTTTGTTTTCCATTACTTCTGGGATACTTGCAAGCCCGTCAAATTCAGCGTAAAGTTTTATAGTTGGTAAAGTTCTATTCGATAAATCAAAATCTCTCGGATGTGAAGTTCCTAAAAGGAAAAGTCCGTTCATCAAATTTGGGTTTTCATAAACGAATTGGGATGCTATTTTTGCTCCTTGAGAATGTCCCCCAATTATGTAATTCCCATTCTTAAGGTCGAACATCTTGTTGATTTTTAAATAATCCCATTGCGGCATTCTCCAATTCATTTTGATTAAATGACAAGTAAATCCATTTTCAGCTATATCTCGGCAAAGTGGTGCATAGGCTTTTGGGTCTGTTAATCCGCCTTGAAAGAAAATTATTTCGTTTTTTTGAATTGAGTTTTTTGAAATAAAAGTGATTTTATCGTCAGATTTTACAACCGCTATATTATTATTGTCATCAAACGTATTTTCTGGTAAATCTCTTGATTGATAGGTCGAAAATTGCTAAATAAAAAAAATTGTAACAAGGCTAAACCAAATTAATCTAAAGACATTTCTTTTTTTAATTTTCATAAATTATAACAATAGTGTCATTTCTATTCCAAAGTATAGTAATGATATAATCAGTAATATTGATAGCGTTTCTATTTTTCTCTTATTGCGGGCCAAACTCCTATCAAAATATCTTTATTTCAATTGGGTAGTATGTGTTTTCTTATATGCTGTACAATGTTTATGTATATGAGCAGTAGCGTGACTGGGCACGAACCTCTCCAAATAAAAACTGGATGGAATATCCGCAGGATTTTCCAAGTAGGCACAGACCAAGCCATAGCTTATATACTGTGTTGCGCGCTGGTTTCTCCTCCGTTTAATTGCGTTTCTACTATTTTTTCCAGCTCTAATTTTTTAAAATCGAACCATTCTTGTCTAAAATCCGAATTGTCAATTGTATCCTTAAAATTCTGAAATGGTTTTTTCCTTTGTAAAATATTTTCCAATTCCATTTTAAATTTAGGGTCGGTAATTTGGTCAATAAATTGTTCCATTATTTTAAAAAATTCAAAACTTTCTAAAACCTCAATTTTTATTGAATCCGCTCTTAAAACACTCTCGAAATTCTTCTTCGTCCGAAACGTTTGAAAAATTCGGAATTGCTATTATTTTGTCGGTTTTGGGATAAAAATAGCAGTCATTTCCGCAATCTAATTCCTGCGCAATTTCTTTAATTATATTTTGTTTTGAATTATCCAAAAAAACAACCTTGTTTATCTTCACTTATAATGTCGATTATAATATCTAAATGTGTCGATTCAGGAAATGGTTTATAAAGCTCCCATTTTCCGCTTGCACGCATCCAATATAAATTCCATTCTTGTCTTGATTTATAAAATCTAATTTTCGCGAATTCGATATGTTGGATTTCTTTGGGATTGTTCCAAACAGGACGGATTTCATAAAGCACAACGACTTTACCGTCATAAGAATATCCATAATCAAGTTGTGCACGAATTCCTGGATTTTCCGGTCGTAATGATTCCACGTACTTTTTTATAGTCGATTCGTTTATATCAATCGTAGTGTTTTTCATTCAGTTTCAATTTTTTTTAGCTTGTGCACAACAACAAAGTAAAAGTGAACTCTATCACTTTATCTCTATTTCATGTTTAAGTTGTATTCACTTTATTCCATAAAACTACCTGAGTAAAATGAATAAAACAGATTTAATATCATAATATGAAAGTATGCTTACCCTAATATTTATAGTTACAGAATAGTAGCGGTATATGTGAGTGTGTTCGGTATTTTTATCACTTACTTACAAAATAATGACGTCCAAAATGTTACATCAAAAATGATTGAAGATTTCTTTAGGTTTGTACAGAAGGGGAGCAACGGTTACTAAATACGTTTACAAATCATAAACATAAAATGACTTCCCCCGCATCAAATTGCTCTGCTCCGTGATGCCCAACGGAGGCTCCGCCTCACGTAATCCTGTGAATGTGGAAAGCCCGCCCAAAGCTCCCTACTCCTGTCAAATTCCCACAATATCCCAAACTACCTAATTCCCAAAAAACAGGTTTTCATTCTTGTTTGAGTTTGGCTAAACTTTCGGTTCCCTGTTAACTCAGTTTTAGGTATGAATAATAGACGGCATTTTCTCAAAAAATTATCGTTCGGTTTAGCTTCTCCTTTTCTGCTTAATTCCACTTTTTCATCAAAGGATGAGCCCAAATATATACATCAAAATTTGCAGGGAGATGATTTCTGGAATAAAGTGAGGCAGGCTTTCCCTTTAACCCACAATCGAGTATATCTGAATAATGGGACGTTTGGTCCGTCGCCTACGCCGGTTTTAGAGGTTTTGAAGAAATCACTGGAGCATACAAATGGCACGGGCGAATATGGGCACACCGATGAAGCCCGCGCTGAAATCGCTCGTTTTGTGAATACCAAAACTTCCGAAATAAGCCTGACACACAACACCACGGAGGGCATCAACATTATGGCGTGGGGTTTACAGCTGAACGAAGGGGATGAAGTGATTCTTACGCTCCATGAACATGTGGGAAATGCGTTGCCTTGGCTGAATCGCGCTAAGCTTCACAACATCAAACTAAAAACGTTTGAGCCGGCCGATACGAAGCAGGAAAATCTGGATAGAATTGAAGCGCTCATCACCCCAAAAACTCGGGTGATAGCCGTTCCACATATTACGTGTACCACAGGATTGGTTTTTCCGATAAAGGAGATTTCCAGACTTGCCAAAAAGCACGGCATTTTTACCGCTATTGATGGCGCGCACGGAGCCGGAACCATGAATTTAGACATGCATGATTTAGGGTGCGATTTTTACGCAACCTGCTGCCATAAATGGATGCTGGGTCCGGGCGGAACCGGCTTTCTATATGTGAAGGAGGATCTGCTGGATACGCTTCAGGTGTATCATGTTGGGGCTTATTCAGACACCGGCTGGGATTTGTACAGTTCCCCACCTGCTTTGCAGGGATACGTCCCCACGGCTCATCGCTATGATTATGGAACTCAAAGTACCCCGTTGTATAAAGGAGCTGCGGCGGCGGCTAAATTTCACACCGAAATAGGAAAGGAAAGGGTGGAAGCGCGCCTCCGAGAGCTGAATGAATATTTGTATAACGGCTTGAATGAGCTTAGCAATTCTCTGGAGATTTTGACGCCCGCAGAGCCCGAATCGAGAATTAGCATGGTGACTTTTAAGCCACATAAAAAGGAGTATCGAGCTTTTGCACAAGCGGTGAGCAAGCAAGGATTCCGTATTCGCGTAGTTCCCGAAAGTCATTTGGATGCCCTTCGTATTTCCACGCACATTTATAACTCTAAAGAAGAAGTGGAGCGTTTTGTAGCAATGGTAGCAGCACTGTTGGGGTGATGGTATTTGAGGGCTACAGTTCCAGATTAGAAGTTTCACCTGATGGGGTTCACGGCGGTAATCAGGTTGTTTTATCTAAACGGATGCTTCTGCACTGACTTTTGCTTTAGTTAGTCCAATTTCTGAGCCAACTTTTCCATACCATAAAATATATAGATAACATGCCACAGGTACCAATAAGGCAATTTGAAGCCCAAAGTGATCGGCAATGTATCCGTACAATGGTGGGATAAAAGCTCCGCCAACAATAGCCGTACACAAAATACCTGAACCTTGTGCTGTATTTTTACCAATTCCTTTGATTGCAAGCGTGAAAATAGTCGGAAACATGATTGAATTGAACAGCCCAATGCTGAGGATAGTCCAAAAGGCAAACAAGCCGCCCGAATTCATGCTTAGTAGCAGCAATACAACATTCACCCCCGCATAAATAGAAAGCAGATTGCCGGCTTTTAGCTTCTGTAACAGACCGGAGCCGACAAAGCGGCCAATCATGGCACCGCCCCAATAAAAGAAGACGTAGGTTCCTGCAAGTTGGGAAGCATTCATGCTTTCAATGTGTGTATCAGAAAAAATGGCAGAAAGGGTGGCCGCAATAGTACTCATAAACTCATTGCCGGTCACTAAAGATTCTATATCCAGAGAGAGAAAATAATTCACTAAATAGCTGCCAATAGCCACTTCAGCGCCTACATACACGAAAATGCCGATGGCGCCAAACATTAAGTGCCTAATTTTAAGTGCATGTTTATAGCTTCCACTTTTGTCGTCATCACCTTCAAGCATTTTAGGTAATCTAAAGAGGGCAAATGCCACCGCTAACACCACTAAAACAAGTGCCAAAATCATGAATGGACCTTGTACCGCTGAAGCTTCTGCCTGATAATAAGTGATTTGCTCGGCTTCGGATAGTGCAGCTACTTGCCCCGAGCTCATTACGGTATTGCTCAAAATAAAAGCAGCACTTACAAGTGGGGCGATGGTAGTTCCCAGCGAGTTAAAAGCCTGAGATAGATTGAGCCTGCTTGAGGCTGTTTCTTCAGGACCCAAAGCAGCTACATATGGGTTTGCGGCAACTTGCAAAATGGTAATGCCCCCAGCCAGCACGAACATGGCAATCAGAAAAATTGGAAATAATCTTAACGACGCGGCTGGATAAAAAAGCAAACATCCTGCACCCATAGCTAATAGGCCGACAACTGCTCCTTTTTTATATCCTATTTTAGAAATCAGCGCCCCGCCCGGGATGGAGAACACAAAATATGCCGTGAAAAAGGAGAATTGAACCATTCCGGCTTGAAAATAAGTAAGCTCAAAAACAGCTTTTAGGCGTGGAATCAGAGCATCTACGAGTACCGTAATAAAACCCCACATGAAAAATAAAACGGTAACGACGATAAAAGCAGAACGATACTTGTTGTTTTGATTAGCCATGTGCGCGGTTGGTTATAAATAAATTCCAGTCAAGCTTACATAAAATATACGACAGGCGAAAAGCTCTTTTGTAAAATAATTGGAGAAAATAATAAAGGCCTCTTGTGAGGCCTTTATGAACATATTATAAGAGTAAATTTACCGTATTTACTTGGTAGCGATCATCCCTTTGAGTCTTTGCGATTCGCCAATTTGGCTACTTTGCGGGTACTCATCAATCACCTGATTTGCCAGCTGGTTGGCTTTATCAAAGTTGTCGTCCTTGTAATAGGCTTGTGCGGCTTCTAACAGATTATCCGGTGTGGTCACCTTGTTTTCATCCCACTTGGCGGCTTTCATAAACGTTTGGGCTGCTTCCTTATAATTTCCCTTCGACAAATATAATTTTCCTTTGAAAGTAAGAGCTCCGACTCCCAATATGCCATCAGGAACATTAAATTTTTTCATGTAAAGCAGAGCGTTGTCCACATCATCGAGCTCAAAACTGGAAACGGCGGCGTAAAATCGAGCAATATTGCCGGCGTTAGTTCGCGGAAAGTCTTCCGAAATTTGATCGAAACCATAGGTGAGGCTTGCTTCGTTACCGTACAGCGCATTTTCGTAATCGGCTTGTGCATAATAATTCTCTGCAATCGATAGGAGTTCTTGTGCCTTTTGTTCTTGCGCACCGGAATAATAACTGTAACCAATAATACCGCCGATAATCACGATTACCGCAACGGCTGCTGAAATGATACGAGTTTGGTGGGTACTCACATAATCTGCGATGCGATTGTAATTCTCCATCAGCGGATCAGATTCTAATTCTTCTTTTGAAAGCCTTTTAGACATATTATTTTATTTGAATAGCTTGTGATTTATAAGGGTGTAAAAATAGGACTGTTTTGGGATTTACCAAAACGTTAAAGTGATTCCAACACGCCTTTTTTTAGTTCTAAGATGCGATCTGAACGTCCGGCTATTTCTTTTTCGTGAGTGATGAGCAATACGGAGACGCCCATGGCTTCGCGAAGTTCAAAAAGCAGGTCCAGTATGATATCGGTATTGGCTTGGTCAAGATTGCCCGTAGGTTCGTCCGCCAAGATAATTCTGGGTTTATTCATCAAAGCGCGAGCCATGGAAACACGCTGCTGCTCGCCCCCAGATAACTGAGTGGGGCGGTGGCTTTTGCGTGATTCAATCCCAAATGAGTTTAGTAATTCCCTTCCACGGGCATAAGCTTCTTTGGCAGGGGAACCCGCAATAAGCGCAGGCATAGCTACATTTTCGAGCGCCGTAAATTCCGGTAGTAAATGATGAAATTGAAATACAAACCCAATGTATTTATTTCTGAAATCTGCGAGGTCATCGGTTTTGTAATCGGAAATATTTTTTTCATTCCAAAACACCTCCCCTTTATCAGCACGATCTAAGCCTCCCAGAATGTGCAACAACGTGCTTTTTCCGCTCCCGCTGGAACCGATAATAGAAGTTATACTGGCTTTGGGCACTTGCAGATTCATACCCTGAAGTACGTGAAGTTCGTTCTCATCCGGGCCGCCGGGGAAGCTTTTGTAAAGATTTCGAGCTTCCAATACAATGTTAGATGGTTCCATTATTCAGTGGCTGAATGTTGAAGTGCGGGATAGGTAACGGGTTCAATGTGCACACATTTCCCAGTAGCGACATCTATTTTTGAAAAGACTCCACAAATTCTATTTTCACCTTTGGCCGCCTGATATTTCTGGTGAACCCCGGTCATAAATCGCTTGATGGAAACTTTTTTATCCATCCCAATCACAGAGTTGAAAGAGCCCGTCATGCCGGCATCGGTTAAAAATCCAAGTCCTTGTGGGAAAATCCGGGCGTCATTGGTTTGCACGTGCGTATGAGTTCCTACCATCACCGAAGCTTTTCCATCAATGTGCCAGCCCAAGGATATTTTTTCGGCGGTTGCTTCCGCGTGAAAATCCACAAAAATAAGGTGCGTTTCTTCTCTGATTTTATCCAACGCCCACTCTGCCGCTGAAAATGGATCATCAATGGCCTTCATAAAAGTGCGGCCTTGCAAATTCAGCACCCCGATTTTCAGGTCTTTTCCGGGAACAGAATAAATACCATAACCCAAGCCGGCGTTTCCCTTGGGGTAATTAAGAGGGCGGAGGATGTGATCGTGCTCCCTCATATAATCGAACACTTTCCATTTATCGAAGGAGTGATCGCCACCTGTTACCACGTTTACCCCCAAATTGAGCAGATTTTTTATAATGGTACGATTAGTACCAAAGCCTTCGTGAGAGTTTTCGGCATTGGCTATCACAAAATCGGCGCTGTATTTTTTGATGAGGCTTGGGAGTAACGTATTGGTTATTTCAATACCGGGGGTTCCTACAATATCTCCTACAAAAAAAATGCTGATGGTATCAGCCAAAGCAAGCTCCTGCTATTTAGTTGGGTTAATTATTCTTTGATTTCGTCAAGCAAACGCTCGATGCTGTGGTTTACACGCTCCATGAGCACCTCCTCGCTGCTTTCAAGTTCACTGTTGGCGTTTCTCGCTTCAAAAAGTTCTTCGGCAATGCTGAGTGCGGCCAAAGCCATTACCGTAGATTCTGGCTGCTTTACGAGCTGATGACGATAGGTCTTAAACCGCTCATCTACGAACTTAGAAATCCGTATCATAGATTCTTCTTCGTGATCTTCCACCTTCAGCGGGTACTGTTTACCTAAGATGGTGACTTTGATCGATTTCATGAGTTAGCTCCAAGATGATGATCAATTTTGGAAATAAGGCCTTGTACATGCTGGCGTAAAGCAAGCCGTTCCGACTCACTGATTGCGGAGAAGATGTCGGTTTGCTTCTCGTGCTCTTCATCCAGTTTCGCCGTCAGTTTGGCATTATCACGGTTAAGTTCACGTATTTCCTGCTTCAGGCCTTCAACCTCGGTGCCAACTTCATCCAGTAATTGCCTGAACTTATCGCTTTGTTGTGAAAGTTTATTCATAGGTCGATAGGTTACCCTCTCAGTTTAGCTGAAAAATCTTTTTCCAATGATTTAACAATTTTCTGAATAATAGGTTCTACTTCTTTGATATTCAAGGTCTTGTTCGGATCAAGGAAATGTACTCGAAACGCCATACTTTTGTTTCCTTTTCCAATGGATTCACCCTCGAAAACATCAAAAATATCAATGCTTTCCAACTGGGAACCGGCTTTCTTTTTGATAACCTGCATGAGCTCTCCGGCAGTAACAGCTTGTGGAACTACAACCGCAAAGTCGAATTCAAATGCGGGGAATTTCGGCACAGCTTTGAATTTTCTTTCTGGAATTGTAGCTAATGCTTCAGAAATAGCCGTCAATGAAAGCTCGGCCACAAAAGCATCTTGCTCGAAATCGTAGGCTTTTTGGAGCTCTTCATTTGCCACAAACAAGGTACCGATGGTGGTATCACCCCATGAATATTTCAGTGTAGTTTCATTTACTGCTTTTGAGGAAAGATGCTCTAAAAGTCCCAGCTTTTCAAAGAAAGCGTGAACCAAAGCTTTCAAATCAAACACGGAATATCCTTCACTTTCTTGAGCCCAGTTTTCGCCGTGCTTTTCACCGGCTACCCCCAGCAGCACATGTACTTCTTCTTTAATGCCTTTGTAGTAGGTGCCTTCCGCGTCTTTATTGAACACGTGCCCCAGCTCAAAAAAGCGAACACCACCTGCTTTTCTGTTGAAGTTGTATGAAGCTGATTTCAGGAATCCATGCAACAAAGATGGACGCAAAGTGCTCATGTCTTTGTTAAGCGGATTCAAAGCTGTGATCATAGCATCAAGTTCTCCAAAATGAGCGGCATCTTTTTCTGAGATGAGGGAATTGGAGTAAATTTCACGAAAGCCAAGCTGTAATGCAGTTGAGCGAATTTTCTGATTCAGTTGTTCCCAATCAGTCAAAGGCTCAGAGGAAACAAAAATACCGTGATCTGGAGCCGGAATTTTATTGTAATCAAACAGACGTCCGACTTCTTCAATAAGATCCACTTCACGTTCTAAATCTGGGCGAAAAGTTGGAATTTCAAAGGTGATTTCATCGTCGTCCTTATCAAGCTCTTTCAGCTCTAACCCTTCGAGAATGGAGGCAATAGTTGGGATGTCAAAATCGGTGCCCAACAAACGATTTGTGTAGCTTTTGCGAAGCGTAAGCGTACGAACTTCCGTTTTAATGGGGTGAATATCTACCGTTTCTTCAGCAACTTTGCCACCGGCTACTTCGGCCATTAGCTGCGCCGTACGTTCTGCCGCAATGGCTTGTATATTTGGATCAATACCTCGCTCAAAGCGGTAGGAAGCATCCGTCAGTAAGGTTTGTTCTTTGGCTGTTCTCCGGATTGAACCTGGATCGAAATACGCACTTTCAATGAGAATATCGGTGGTATTCTCAGTGACCTCAGAATTCACGCCACCCATTACGCCGGCAATAGCTACAGGGCCTTCACCATCACAAATAAACAGCGTGCCTGGCGAACATGTGCGCTGGATATGGTCTAACGTCTCAAATTTAATCTCATGGTCATAATCACGAACTATGATTTCTTCTCCACGAATGTTGGCATAATCGAAAGCGTGCAGGGGCTGTCCCAATTCATACATCACATAATTAGTAACATCCACCACGTTATTTACCGGACGAACGCCAATAGCTTTTAGCTTATTCCGAAGCCAGTTTGGCGATTCTTTGATCTCAACACCCCGAACCATTTTACCCACATAACGAGGACATTTCTCAGGACTTTCAATTTTTATACTGATGTCATTAGAAGTGGTGGGGGAAGAAGTGTTCCCTTCTGAAAGTGGAGACAAATCAGCCCGCTGATTTCGGGGTGTCTCAAAATGTTGACCACTCGATTTCGAGGGAGAACCTTTTGCGGCTTTATCTTCAAAAGGTTTTTTCAGTTCAAGATTTAAAACAGCGGCTAAATCTCGGGCTACACCTAAATGGCAAGTAGCATCGGGGCGGTTTGGGGTGATGGCAATTTCAATCACGGTATCTTTGTACAAATCGAATACTTCAGAAATAGGAGTGCCGGCTTTTAGATGAGCATCTAATACCATAATTCCATCATGGCCAGTTCCGAGTCCGAGCTCATCTTCCGCGCATATCATTCCTTCTGAAACTTCGCCTCTTAGCTTAGATTTTTTGATTTTGAGCAGGCTTCCGTTATCCAACTTGATGGGAAGGGTAGAACCAATGGTGGCAACGGGGACTTTCTGTCCGGCGGTCACATTTTTAGCGCCACAAACTATTTGTGTGTTGGAATCTCCAAGATCGACGTCACAAATTTGGAGACGGTCGGCGTTGGGATGAGCTCGGACTTCGAGTACTTCGCCTACAATAACGCCATCAAGAGTGCTACCAAATTCCTCGATTTCTTCAACTTCAAGACCAATAAGGGTAAGTTTATCTGCGGTTTCTTCTGGTGAGAGGGGGAGGTCAATAAATTCTTTGAGCCAGTTATAAGATACTTTCATTAAAAAATTCTTAAGAGTAATGCTTTATTAGGTTATCAATTTTGGGCTTTAATTCAGGTATTTTGAAGCTTAGCGCATTCCAACGTATTTCGTAATCCACGTTATCATAATTGTGGATAAGAATGCCTCTCATACCTGCCATTTGGCGCCATTCAATCTCTGGATGCTTTACCTTGAAATCCTGTGAAATATTTTTTGATGCTTCACCAACAATTTCAAGACATCGTTCGGTAGTTTTCTTCTTTTCAAAATCACCAGCCAGCTGCTGAAGGGATAAAGAAGAATAGTTGTCATGTAGAAAATCAACCATTTCCGTGATGTGTTGCAATAGTTCAAAGTTATAGTCTGACATACCTGATATCTCTTTCTATAATACTCCCAAAAAGTTTGCTTATAGATTTGTCCGTTAGTAAATCAATTTTTTGGTCAAGGAAGTCTTCGAGGAAGAAGGCCAAGTTCATAAGATTGCCAAAAGATTTCATACCTGGCCTAAATTCAACATAAAAATCAACATCACTCTTTTCTGTCTGCACATCCTTAGCGTAAGAGCCGAATAAACCCAGTTTGGATACACCAAATGCCTGTATTTGCTTTCGGTTTTTTTCCAGAAGCTCCACAATTTGTTCTTTGGTATGTAGGGTTTTAACGTCCATACGCTAATTTAAGGTAAACCGTAATAAATTATACTATTAGTTGAACTGCTTCAGAAATCGCACATCATTTTCATAAAACGTACGAATGTCGTCGATGCCATGTCGCAGGATGGCGATACGTTCTACACCCATTCCCCAAGCAAATCCGGTATATTTCTCGGGATCTACACCGGCAGATTTAAATACATTGGGATCTACCATTCCCGAACCGAGGATCTCCAACCATTTTCCATCTTTTTCTGAGCCCCACCAAATATCCATTTCGAGGCTGGGTTCGGTAAAAGGGAAGAAGCCAGGGCGCAGTCGATATTTTACATCAGTGCCAAACATCAGCTTAACAAATGTAATAAGCGTTTGTTTGAGGTCAGCTACGCTCACATTTTCATCTACATAAAGCGCTTCTACCTGATGGAATAAGAAATAGGATTTAGGCGAAACGGCTTCGTTGCGGTACACACGTCCGGGCATAATAGCTCGAATGGGTGGCTCCGTTTTTTCCATTAGTCTAATTTGAACGGGCGAAGTGTGCGTGCGGAGTACCAGATCCTGAATATTTGGATCATCGCTTTTTCGAATAAAAAAAGTATCCTGTTCATCTCGGGCCGGGTGATTAGGAGGGAAATTAAGTGCGGTGAAATTATGGAAGTCATCTTCGATCTCTGGACCATCGGCAATGGTAAAACCGAGTCGGTAAAAAATGGACTTCATCTCTTCCAGCGTTTGTGTGAGAGGGTGGAGGGAACCCAGAGGGTAGGAAGCAGGGGTTAAGGTGATGTCGTCTTTTGCGCTAAAAATTCGACTTTCGTTTTGGGCCAGTTTAGCTTTGGCATCTTCGAATATAGATTCTGCCAGTACTTTAACCTGATTCATGGCCTTCCCAACTTCAGCGCGGTCTTCTTTGGCAACGCTTCCCATTTTCTTGAACATGGATTGTACTTTCCCATTTCGGGATAGAAACTCAAGTCGGAAATCTTCCAGTTCTTTTTCGTTTGAAATAGATAAGCTTTGTACTTCTTCCTGTAATGCTTTTATGTCATCAAGCATAAGATGCTTTTTATGAATTAGTAAGTGAGTTTGCTGCATCGCGGAGCGTAAGCAGCAGGGGTAAATATATTTAGTGAGTAGGATAAAGTCATCTTGCGAGTGATTCCAATTTCAAATGGTTTATCTTCACACGGTTGTCAATAAATTGGTTTCTGCTTAGCAGAAATGAGTTCGAATATTATAGGTATTCTGGAAACTAAATTTAGAATCTTGAATAGGTGATAACATTAGTTCCCAAAAATAAAAAAACCGGCAAACCTTATACAAAAAGACCTACCGGTTATACTGTTAATTTATACAATTAAGCAGTGGCTTCCTTTACAATAGCAGCAAACGTATCTGCATCGCGTACGGCGAGATCGGCAAGAACCTTTCGGTTGATTTCCATATCCTTGGTTTTCATCGCGTGGATGAGTTTAGAATAGGAGATATCGTTGAGTCTTGCAGCCGCATTAATGCGGATGATCCATAATCGACGGAAATTACGTTTACGATTTTTGCGATCGCGGTATTGGTACAATAGACCTTTTTCAACCGCATTCTTAGCAATAGTGTAAACGTTCTTACGCTTGCCCCAGTAACCTTTCGCTTGATTTATAATCTTTTTGCGACGGCGACGGGAAGCCACCAAATTTAATGATCGTGGCATTTTGTCGTTAGTTTAGAATTAAAATTTATGATTTATTTATAGGGGATCTGCCTTTTGATAGACTTTACATCGGCTTTGTCAACCAATGTGTCTTTTCCAAGCTGTCTCTTAGTTTTACTGCTTTTCTTAGTCAAAATGTGGCTTTTAAAAGCTTTTTTACGCTTAATTTTACCGGAACCGGTAACCTTAAATCGCTTTTTAGCACCACTGTTACTTTTCATTTTTGGCATGGAAATCCACCAACTTTTGTGAAAATTTAAAGACTTATAAAATAGGGAGAATTGTATCCCTAAGCAACGAAGGAATTAACTTTTAGAAGGGGATAATATCATAATCATCCTCCGGCCTTCCAAATTAGGCTTTGCCTCAATCTTACCTACATCAGATAGGTCTTTAGCCAGCTGTAAAAGCAATAACTCACCTTTCTCAGTATATAACATATCTCGGCCACGGAATTGGACCGTAGCTTTTACTTTGTCGCCACCTTCCAGAAATTCGCGGGCATGGCGTGTTTTGAATTCCAGATCATGATCGTCTGTGTTCGGGCGGAATCGAAGCTCTTTAACAGATATGGTATGCTGCTTCTTTTTGGCTTCTTTCTCCTTTTTCTTTTTTTCGTACATGAATTTTCCGTAGTCAATCACCTTGCATACCGGGGGCTTGGCGTCGGGTGCAACTTCAACCAGATCAAGATTGTACGATTCGGCTATTTGGAGGGCGCGCTCTGATGTGGTGATCTCATGTTCATCATCAGGTTTGATTACCCGTACTTTTGCTGCATTAACTTCTTCATTAATTCGAGGACGATCTTCTTTGGTAGGTCGTCTCTGAAAGTTTCTTCTTGCGATAGTAACCTCGTTGTTTAGTTAGTCTTTAGGTAAAGCTTTAGTGTCAATTTCAGTTTTTACATCTGTAAGAAAATCAGAATATTTGAAAGTTCCAATATCTCCTTTTTTATGGCGACGTACCGAAACGGTTTCATTTTTTACTTCCTTACTACCCACTATTAACATATATGGGATCTTACTCGTTTCAGCATCTCGGATTTTTCCGCCAATTTGCTCGCTGCGTTTATCTACCTCAACGCGAACGCCCTCATCATAAAGCTTCTCATAACAATAATTAGCATACGCATTTTGTTCATCCGAAATAGGAAGGATGCGAACTTGCTCGGGCGACAGCCATAATGGGAAATCTCCCGCAAAGTGTTCTATCAAAATACTGGTGAAACGTTCCATGGAGCCAAAAGGCGCACGATGAATAATAACGGGACGATGTTTTTCATTATCGGAACCTATATATGTTAGGTCAAAACGCTCCGGCATCACATAGTCAACCTGTACGGTGCCAAGTTGCCATTTACGTCCGATGGCATCACGTATAATGAAATCTATTTTTGGGCCGTAGAAACTGGCCTCGCCTAACGCAATGGTGTAATCCAAGCTCATTTCGTCGGCTACTTCTTTAATTTCTTTTTGAGCACGATCCCAATACTCAGAATCTCCACCGTATTTCTGTTCGTTATCATCACGATAAGAAAGCCGGATATCTACGGGCATTCCAAAGGTGCTGAATACAAGCTGGGTGAGTTCTATCGTGTTTTTAATTTCTTGCTTAAGCTGATCGTGCGTGCAGTAAATATGCGCATCATCTTGGGTAAATCCACGGACGCGCGATAATCCACTCAGCTCGCCCGATTGCTCGTAACGATACACGGAACCAAATTCTGCCAGACGAAGCGGAAGATCGCGATAGCTACGCATTTCATTGGAATAAATTCTATGGTGATGCGGGCAGTTCATCGGCTTCAGCATATACTCATCGTCATCCACTTCCATAGGATTGAACTGGGAGTCTTTGTAATAAGGATAGTGCCCCGAAGTTTTGTACAACTCGATGTTTGCAATATGAGGAGTGATTACCTCTTTATATCCTCGTTTTTTTTGCTCCTCCCGAAGAAAAGCTTCCAAAGTGCGGCGTAAAATAGTTCCATTGGGTAACCACATAGGCAAGCCACTGCCTACCATGCTATCGATCATATAAATGCCGAGTTGTTTACCCAGCTTTCGGTGATCCCGTTTTTTAGCTTCTTCCACCTGGTGCAAGTGTTCTTCCAGCATTTTCTGTTTGGGAAAGCTGATGCCGTAAATGCGAGTTAATTGCTTGCTATCGTTATCACCGCGCCAGTACGCCCCGGCAAGGCTAGTGAGTTTCACCGCTTTCACATTGCCGGTATTGGGAATGTGTGGGCCACGGCATAAATCAGTAAACTCTCCTTGGGTATAAAAGGTGATGGTGCCGTCTTTCAGATCATTAATCAGATCTACTTTATATTCATTGCCTTTTTCTTGATAGAAATTGAGGGCTTCCTTTTTGGTTACGTCTCTGCGCTCGAAGGTAGATTTCTTGCGAGCCATTGCAATAAAGGTATGCTCAATTTTTGAGAGATCATCTTGCGTAATTTGATCATCCCCAAAATCAATATCGTAATAAAAGCCGTTTTCAATGGGAGGTCCAATTCCAAATTTTGCTTTCGGATACAGTTTCTGAATAGCTTCGGCGAGCAGGTGAGCGGATGAATGCCAAAAGGTGTATTTACCATCCTCATTATCCCAAGTGTTAATGCTGATTTCAGCATTTTCCGTAATAGGGCGGTTGAGATCAACAATCTCTCCGTTTACGGTGATGCTGAGTGCAGCCCGAGCTAAACCTGCTGCTATAGATTGCGCTACTTCAAAACCCGTAGTTCCTGATGAATATGCTCGTTGTGTTCCGTCGGGTAAAGTAAGTGTTATGTTGTGGTCTGCCATTCAGTTTTATTCTCAAAATTCTTTAAAGGCTTAAGATAAAAAAAATAGCATGTACACACACGCTTAATCTGGCTAATATTTACTAAAAAAGTTGCATTGGATTTGTTGACTTAGAAAGGTAATATGGCATTCGAAATGAAATAATATCTA